>CAZBKU010000001.1:0-17861 GCA_964492585.1 uncultured Thermoplasmatales archaeon
AGAGGAGCAGGAGGTTCCACGGAGATGGATCAGATCCCGCGGGGAAGGCCCAGGCCGAGCCAGGAGGGTCGCTACCTGGGCCCGTGTTGGGCCCTCAGCACCCCCAGTCCTCTGAAGCCGGGTCTATGGCTCGATGGCCAAGCTGTAGCTGGCCGCCGTCCGGTCCCCAGGATGATCGACGACGAGGATCTCGAAGGTATCCCCGGGTTGGACGCTGACACCGGCGTCGGACGACCGCCAGACGACGTAGGCCTGATCCTGGGTGCCGAGCACGCTGGCCCGGTCGACGGTCACGTCGTTCTTGAGGATCAGGGCCTCCCACTCGGGGATCGTGCGTTCGACGTTGACCCCGAGCTCGGGGGCTTGGTCGCCCCACCAGGCCTGGCTGCGGACGAGCTCACCGTCCTCCAGAGCCAGGTAGACGAGCACACCGCCGTCCCCGTCAGCGGTGCTCAGCCTGGCCTCTGGGGTCTCGGTGGCCAGGCAGCCGGCGCCCATCAAGAGGGCGATCAGGGCCAGGGCACAGGTGCGACCGCTCAGGTCTCGGGGAACCGAGGTCACGGGGAAAAGACAGAGCCGAGGTCGTCATTTAACGGTTGTGCTTGGGCTGGAACCTCGATGATCGCCGTTAAGAGGGGCTCGGGTACCGGTTCCAGGGGTCTCTGATGGCCTGGCCGGGGTCCCTCGGATCGGGTCGTGGACCCACGATCGGGCCCGGGTCTTGGCCCGTCAAGCCCCGGTCGGCGCGCCGCCGGGGACGTCAGCAGGGCCCTTGCCGCCGGTGGCTCGGCGGGTGGGCTTGGTGATGGCTTCGGCCAGGCGCTCCAGCAAACTGTCCTTGTCCTGGCCGACGAGCACGTGCTCGAGGACCTCGTCGAGGGTCGCGCAGGGGTAGATCTCGACCTTGCTCCGGGTCTCCTCATCCAGGAGGACATCGTCCTCGTTGGCCTTCGGGATGATGACCTTCGTGGCGCCGGCCTGGACGGCGGCCTCGATCTTGGGGGTGACCCCGCCGACGGGCAGGACCTCGCCGCGGACCGAGAGGCTCCCGGTCATGGCCACGGACTGGTCGATGGGGATGTTCTCAAGAGCGCTGATGACGGCGGTGGCCACGCTGATGCTGGCCGAGTCGCCTTCGACGCCCTCGTAGGTCCCGATGAACTGGACGTGGATGTCCAGGGTGGTCATGTCGACCCCGGTGTACTTCTTGACCAGTGCAGAGACGTTCTGGACGGCCTCCTTGGCGATCTCACCGAGCTTGCCGGTGGCGATCACGCGACCCTCGCTCTTGGACTGGGCTTGGGTGACCTCGGCCACGATGGGCAGCATGAGCCCGCTGGGCTCGCCGACCTCGTCGCCCCCCATGACCGCCAGACCGTTGACGCGGCCGATGGCCTCGCCCTCGGTCTTGAACGACCGGTACTGCTTGCGGCGCTCGATCACATGGTCGGCCACCTGTTGCTCCAGGGACCGGGCCACGCGCTTGGCGCGCTGGACATGCTCGGCCTTGACGATCGGGGCCTTGTCCTCGTTGGCCACGTCGCCAGCCACGCGGACCAGACCGCCCAGCTCACGCAGACGCAGGGTCAGGCGACCCCGGCGGCCGCTACGGCGCTGGGCCTCGCGGAGGATCTCCTCGATGCCCGTGCGGTCGAAGTGCGGGATCTTGCCGTCCTTGGAGACCTCTTGGGCGATGAAACGGACCAGCTTGCGGCGGTTGCCCCGGGTGTCGGGCATGTCCGAGTTCACGAACACTTCGTACCCGTACCCGCGGATCCGTGATCGCAGGGCCGGGTGCATCCCCTGCTGGAGCGGATGCTGGCCGCCCTTGATGGCGTCCATGTTGCCGGCGGCGACCAGGATGAAGTCGCAGGGGACCGCCTCGGTCTTGACCATCGCACCGCTGGAGCGCTCTGACTGCCCCATGATCGGGAACTCGCGCTCTTGGAGCGCGGTCAAGAGCTGCTGTTGGCTCTCCATCCGTAGCGTGTTGATCTCGTCGATGAACAGCACGCCGCGGTGGGCCTTGTGGATGGCGCCGGGTTCCACGCGTTCGTGGGCCGGGGTCTCCAGGCCACCGCTCTGGAACGGGTCATGGCGGACGTCGCCCAGCAGGGCGCCGGCGTGGGCACCGGTGCCGTCTTCGAAGGGGGGACGTCGGTCGCCCTCGTGGCTGACCAGCAGCTTGGGGACCAGGGCCGTCTCTCGCCCGCCCATCTGTCGCATGACCATGAACAGGATGGCCGCGGCGATGACACCGACGAGCAGGACGGTGACGTCCTGGGTTTGAAGGAAGTAGAGGAAGGCGAAGGCGCCGATGGCCAGCATGATGAAGAGCTGGAGCGTGGCCTTGCGCTCCTGGCGCTTCTGGGCCTCGGCTTTCTGAGCGTTGACGATCTCGCGACCCTTGCCAGCGGGGACCACCCGGATCCGGGGGCTGTGGTTGTCCTCCTGGTTCGGGTAGACGATCATGTCCTGGAGCTCTTCAGGGGGGAGCATCTCGGCCATGGCCTGGGCCAGCATCGACTTGCCCGTGCCCGGGTCGCCGATGAGCATGACGTGGCGGCGTTGCTCGGCGGCCTTCTTGACGACCTCGACGGCGAGCTCCTGGCCGATGACGTGGTCGACGAGATCGTCCGGGATCTCGACGTCGCCGGTGGTCTCGATGGGTTGGCTGTCGAGCCACTCCCCGACCGGGACGGTGCAGATGTCGTCCTCGTCGACCTCAGCGTCCTCCTCGGGACGCACGGTCTTCCATGTGATGTTCTCGTCGTCGGACATCAGGGAGCCTCGTTATGTCTCGGCCTGGTCGGCGCTCACAGGACCTCGTCCGTGGACCTCTTGTCCCTGCTTGCGCTTGAACCTTTCCACGAAGGGCCTGCTCCGACGTACGGACCCGCCCTACAAAAGGCTTCTAGGAGCCGGCCCTCGGTCTCGCCGCCCAGAGGGCCACGGGACGCTCTACCACAGGGGGGATCCATCCCGGGCGAACCACGAGACCCCAGGGAGGAAGGGACCGGTAGGACAAGGGGAGAGGGCCGTCTCCACAGAAGACACGCAGGTCCACAGAAGACACGCAGGCCCAGGCGCCGCGGATGTCCTCTCCTCGTCACCCTACCTTCCCCCGCCGACGTTCCTAGCTTGATCGGTCCCTCAGCCCCCCGGGTCCCCAACCTCCCGTTGTTCCAAGCTTTGTGTGTCTTCTGCGGTTGGCGTCGTCTCCCACCGAACCCGTTTAGGGGGGCGTCCCTATGCTGGCCGCGATGGACGTCGTGACCGCACCGGATCGGCGCGACCTGGGCGATGCCCTGGCCGACCGACTCGACGGCGACTGCGTGGTCTACGAGCACAAGATCTTCCCCGACGGGGAGCGCTACGTGCGCGTGGAGGAGGGCCTCGGCAGCGAGGTGGTCCTCTTGGGCGATACACGCCCCAACACCAAGATCGTCGAGAGCCTGATCGCCCTGGATGCCTGCCGGGAGGCCGGGGCCGACGAGGTCGCCCTGGCCGTGCCCTACCTGGCGTACGCCCGCCAGGACCGGTCGTTCAACCCTGGGGAGGGCATCAGCGCTCGGGCCCTGTGCCAGGCGCTGGCCACCGGTGCCTCCTCTCTGGTGACCGTGGACCTCCACACCGAGACGGTCCTCGACCTGTTCGACGGGCCGACGACCAACGCCCTGGCCGCTGCCGAACTATCCAAGGCCCTTGGCGAAGAGAGCGTCGATCTCGTGCTCGCTCCGGACGCTGGTGCCCGTCGACGGGCCGGTGACGTGGCCGGACGGTTGGACCTGCCGTTCGACCACTTGGAGAAGACGCGTGTGTCTGCTACGGAAGTCGACATGGCCCCCAAGGAACTGGATGTGACAGGGGCGACGGTGGCCATCGTCGACGACATCATCTCGACCGGGGGGACCATGGCCAAGGCCACCGGCAAGCTGCTTGCCCAGGGTGCCGACCGGGTCCTGGTGGCAGCCACCCACGGGATCTTCGCTGGGGAGGCTGAGGATCGTCTTGAGAAAGCGGGCGTGGAGAAAATCCTGGTCACGGACTCGGTGCCGACCGAGCACTCGGTCATCTCGTGCGCCGGCGCCCTGTCGCGAGGGCTGCGGCGCCTGTGAGGGTCAGGCCGACCGCCACGGTCGCGAGCCCGGGCGCATCCATGCGTTGGCTCTCGGCCACCACGACGGTGCGGGAGGCCAGCACCCGACCATCGGGGCCCTGGACGACGATGGTATGCTCGCCTGCGCCCAGGTCCTCGAAGGTCCTTGGCACGGTCACATGGTCCCCGCCGGGCACCGAGATCGGGAGCCTGTCCCGTTCGGTCCCGTCGACCAACAACGTCACCGAGCCGGTGGCGTCAGCCTCGCCGGTGTTCTCCAGGACCACGCCCACGGTCACCGGTTGGGCGGCCACCGGCGGATCGGGCCAGGTCTCGATGGTCGCGTTGAGGCTGGCCGGAGCGACGACCTTGAGCTCGTGGCTGGCGCCATCGACCGTGAGCGTGTAGCTGCCCCGGGGTAGGGGGCTGACGGCGGCCTCGGTCTCGACCCGCTGGCCCGGTTCAAGCGTGGCCACGAGTCGGCCAGCCTGGCTGCCGTCCACCAGGATCGTCCGGTTGATGGTGAGCGTGGTGACGTCCAGGTTGGCCATGGCCACGCGCAACGTGAACGGTTCGAGGGCGATGGGTTGGACCGGGTCGGTCCCCAGGATGCGCACGGTAGCCTCCCCTGGGAAGACGGCGCCGAGCTCCGGGACCGGCGGGTTGGTCACGAACCGGTCGAAGAACCCGGAGAAGCCGTACCCGGTCACGTCGCCGATGATGGTCTGGAGGTCCTCGGTGGTGAACGGTTCCGGGACGTCCTTATCCCCGTGCCGTTGGGTCATCTCGGTCAAGACGTCGGCCAGCGTGAACTGTTGGCTGGTGGCCCCGCGGATGGCGTCGTTGAGCGCGATGGTCACCACCGCGCCCTTCGTGTAGGCCGCTTGCTCGTTGCCGGACCCGTAGACGGCGGTGGTGAGATCCACGGCGTGCTCCCGTTGGGCGTCCTCCCGACGCTCTTGGAGACGGTCGATGACCTCGGCCTTGTCGGTCAGGCCGGCGGCCACCTCGAGCCGGGCCCCGTCGACGACAGCCGAGCCCTCGACGAGCCACACGAGGGCCTCACCTGGAGATCGGGAGACCTGGAACCCCTGGTAGGCGTGGACGAGCTCGTGGGCGACCACCTCGGCGTCAGCGTCGGCGTGGAGGAAGATGCCCTCGGGGCTTGCCAGCCCGCCTCGGAACATGGGATCGGGCGCGACGACGATGAACCGGTTGATCGGCAGGCTCCCGTAGATGCCGGCCAAGTAGCTGTCGGCGGCCTGGAGGAGCTGACGGGTGGACGCGTCCTCTTGGGCACCGTCCACACGGACGAGGTCGTAGGCCTCGGAGCCTTCCCCAAGGGTCGCGCGGTCCAGGCTCGGGCCGGCGGCCAGGAACCCCCGGGGGATCGCACCGTCGACCTGGAAACCCTGGCTCGTCTTCTCCCAGGGCCCCTCGATCTGCCACTCACTGGGCGTCTGGACGGAGAGCATGGTGCGGAACTCTGGCCGGTCGCCCTCGGGGAAGCTGTACTGGATCTCAGGCATGAGGTCGGAGACCTTGACCACCGAGAAATCGTCGCCGACGTAACTGGTGTGGCCGGTGCCCTCGTTGCTGACCACCGTGATCCTGGCATCGGTGGTCCACAGGGCCTGGGGGTCGGGATCCTCTGTGAGGTCGACGACGGCGACGCCGTCGTCCCAGGTCCATGCGTCGCCTCGCAGCTCAGGATCGCAGGGCTGGTCCACGCACGTGGAGAGGTCGCCCAGGCTGAGCCTGAGCTCCCGGAGGTTGCCGGGATCGGCGACCGAGAAGGTCAGGTCGACGGTCCCGTCCTCGGGATGCAGCGTCAAGACCAAGGAGAGCTGGACCGCCTGGCCTCCCTGGGCGGCAGCCGACGGCAACAGGACCGGCGCCGAGAGGAGGGCGGCGACCAGGAGCAGCGTGGACGGGACCTGCACGGGGGCCGCCAGGCGGCGGTTGGTTGAAAAGCGTTGTTGGTCAGGACCGGGGCTCGGTGGCCTCGGGGGCCACCACGTGGGACCCTCCCATGGCCCAGTAGGTGCGGTTTTATATCAAGAGCATCATCGGCGGCCGACCTTCCCCAGGGGTGGGAAGGCGACCAGGTGACCACGACATGGCTGCGTCACGTAACCAGCTCATCATCGGGGCGCTACTCATCCTCACCATCGCCGTCGGTTTCGGTCTCCGGACCGTATGGAACGCCGACGCGGCCATCGGTGAGAGTGGCGACTATTCACTATCAGGCAACGACCCGTACTACCACAAGCACGCGGTAGACCACATCACCGAGACGTGGAGCACCTTGGAGCACGATCCGATGCTCGACTACCCCGTCGGATCCGTGAACCCGAACCCACCCTTGCATCAGTGGACCATGGCAGCGGGAGCTCAAGCCTTAGAACCGGTGGCCGGAGACTCAGAGACGGCCGCGTGGTGGTCGGTCTTGTACGCGCCTGCCGTATGGGGCGCTTTGACCATCATCCCCGTGTTCCTGATCGCTCGGATGTTCGCCGGGGATTGGGCCGGCCTGTTGGCTGGCTTCTTGATGGCGACCGCTCCCGAGCACATGAGCCGGACCAACCTGGGCTTCAGCGATCACGACGCCATGGTGATCTTCCTGGCCGTGTCGGGCTTCTACTTCTTACTGAGGTCGTTACACGCCGTCGGCGTGAACCGCAAGGACATCGGCGGGTCAGAACTCGTCGCCCGCTTCGGTCAGTGGTTCTCTGAGAACCGCCAAGCCTCGGGCTCGGCTCTCCTGGCCGGCGGCTTCTTCGGCGCGCTGGCGTTGACCTGGAAGGGGTTCCCGTACGCGTTCGGAATCATCCTCGGGTACGCCGGCATCCAGTTCCTCACCAACCATTGGCAAGGTCGTGATTCAGCACGACCGTTCTACGTGACCTTCACGACGCTGGGCGTGGCCCTCTTGCTGGGCTTACCCTACTACGGATCGCTGGGCCTGATGAACTTCTGGAACCCGGCCTTCTTCCTGTTCCTGGCCCTGACCACCTTGGGGGTCTACTTCGTCGCGACCCGCGACTACCCCAGCGTCTTGGTCGTCCCGGGTCTCCTGGCCGTGGCCGGCGTCTTCCTGGCGGCCATGTTCGTGGTCGTCCCCTCCATCGCACAGTCGTTACTCTACCGGTTCGTCTACTTCCGGCAGACCAGCCTGTACACGACCATCGCAGAGGCCCACCCGGCGGACTTCTCGACGTTGGCCTTCGCGGTCAACCCGATCATCTTCTTCATGTACATCGCAGGGTTCGGTTTCTTGCTGTACCGGGTCTGGACCAAGAACCGGCCCACCGACCTCTTCTTCACCGTCTGGGCCGGCGTGGACCTGTTCCTGGCCGTCAGCGCGGTCCGGTTCATCTCCCAGAGCGCCCCCACGATCGCTCTCCTGGGGGCGTGCGCGACCATCTGGACGTTGAACCTGTTGAACCTGCCCAGCTTGAGCGAGAAGCACCGGAAGACCGGCTTCCGCAGCATCACCCGGACCACCGGGAAACCGTTCCTGGTGTCGATGCTGACGTTAGCAGCGATCGCGGCCATGTTGCTGTTCATGGGCTTCACGATCTCGGCCCTCGTGCTGGGCGTGGCGTTGGTGCTGTTCCTGTTCAACGCCTAGCTTGGATTTTCGACCGGCAACAACTTCCTCTACGTCACGGCCATCCTGTTCATCGGCTTCCTCGTCCTGATCCCAGGGGCCGCCCTGGGGATCGATGCTGCGCTTCCCTCCGATGCGGAGCAGCAGCGCGTCCAGGATGCTCGGGCGAACGCCATCGCCGACGTCGGCCAGACCGGCCGCGATCTGGGGGTTGCACCCGAGACCATCGCCGAGATGCAACAGGCGGTGAACCAGAGCCGCGACCAGGATCAGTTCCGCAACAACCTGGATGACATCCGCCTGCAGCAAGGTCTCGAGGAGGACACCACGGACGCGATCATCTCCGCCACCTCGGACGAGTTCCGGACCATCGAGACATACTCCAAGCGGCTAGGCGCGTTCGGGACCAGCTTCCTGCCCGGCGGTTGGGCCGACACGCTGAACACCCTGTCGACCATGGACAACGACGAGCGCCCGACCGAACGACCCGGCTTCTTGGCCTGGTGGGACTACGGGCACTGGTCCATCGCCGTGGGCGAGCACCCGGCGGTGGCCGACAACTTCCAGAACGGCTACCGGCTCACCGGGAACTTCATCGCCGCCCAGAACGAGACGCACGCCGTCCAGTTGATGGTGGCCAAGCACGCCGAGATCATGTCCGAGGAGGACTACACGAGCCTCCTCCAGGACCACGGGCTCTCCGAGTCCCACGCCGAACGGGTCTACGAGAGCTTCAACAAGAAGACGTACCCGTTCATCCCGTTCTCCGAGGATGCCGACGAGAACCTCGCCGAGAGCGTGGCCTTCGCCCAAGACGTCGAAGAGGCCACCGGGAAGCCGGTCCGCTACGTCGCCATGGACAACCGGATGCTGCCTCTGGACGACCCGAACACCCAGTTCGTCGAGTCTAGCTCGATCTTCTACGCCCCGGTGACCCTAGCCGACAAGGACCCGGATGAGTACGTGGAGCAGAGCTTGGTCAACATGCAGACCGGGCAAAGGGTCAGCGACGAGCAACTCCGCCAGATCCGGCGCAACCCCAACAGCCAGGTCCAGCTCGGACAACAGCTGTTCTACCACGACAACTTCTTCGAGTCGATGTTCTACCGGTCGTTCATGGGTCTCCCGGTCAACGAACCCCTGGAGTTCCAGGGTCAAGCTCGACCCCAGCCCTTCGACCTGAACAACTTCCCGGACTACTACCGCAACCCGACCATGTTCCGGGCCGACTCCGAGACGGTCACCGGTGTGGCGCTCTCCAACGAGGTCGCCCCCGGGTTCGGGCTCAAGCACTTCCGCTTGATCGACGCCAACCCCTCGGTCCGCATGCTGGAGTACTTCCCCGGCGCGATCATCGAGGGCACCGTCACCCTGGACGGGGTACCCCAAGAGGAGGTCCGGGTCACCGTGTTCGACGACGCCGGGCAGCAGGTCTTCGAGACCAACCCGGACTACTTCCGGCAGACCCAGCGGTCGGCCGAGGACCTCAACGTCCCCCATGACTCGGTCATCACCGACGCCAACGGGACCTACCAGCTGGTCGCACCGTTCTCCACCGGCCAGGGCGTGACCGTCAAGGTCACCCAGGAGGACCCCCAGGCTCGCCAGCCGGCGTTGATGGCCAGCGAGACCCTCAACATCTCGCGTGAGGCCGCCAACACCCGCCAGACGTTCACCCGGGACATCGACATCGAGCCGGCCACCGTCACGGGCACGGCCTTCCTGGACGTGAACGGCAACGGGACCCAGGATGCTGACGAGGAGATCCTCTCCGGCGTCAACGTCACCATCCAGGGCCAGAACACCACCACGGACCAGAACGGTGACTGGACCCTGGAGAACCTGGCCCCCGGCCAGCACAGCGTTGAGGTAGACAAGCCCGGCTTCCAGCTGGCCGGGCAGAGCGGCCAGGTGCTGCTCGTCGGCGGTGAGGTGGTCGAGCACAACCTCAGCATGCAGCACGAGCCGATCAGCGTGACCGGCGTCGTGGTCGACGAGGAGGGCCAGGAGACCGAGGGCATCGACGTGGTCTTCACGCCGACAGAGGACAGCCGCACCGGCCAGGAGAACAACCAGTTCAGCCAGGCCGAGGGCGCCCTGGACCTCAACCTGCAACCGGGCACGTACGCGGTCGGCGGGAACGGGACCGACTTCGAGACCAACCGGACCCTCGAGGTCGTCAGCGTGAACGTGACCGCCGGTACCGGGGCCAGCATCGACGAGGCTGGCAACCTGGTGCTTGAGCCCGGCGCCGAAGGTGTGGAGATCGAGGTGCTGGTCCGACCGGCGAGCTGATCGCTGCGACCGTCACCGCGCTCCGGGGGCCCTACCCCCGACCTCTTCTCTCCCATCTCTCCTGACCGGTCAGCCTACCGGTTCCAGAGCTCGACCGTGACCCCGGTGTACCGCCACCGGTCGGCCCGGTCCCAGTCGTCCTGGAGGGCCTGGCGGACCGGGGCCCGGTCGCCGGTGTGAGAGAAGACGACCCAGACCCGATCGGCGTCGAGCTGGCTGGCATCCTCGACGGCGGGTTGGTCGTCGAGCAACCAGTGGCTCCCCTGGTGGCCCCGCATGTCCAGGGGCTGGTCCACGTAGTACATGAACGGCATCTGGACGAACGGCGCCTCCAGGAGGACGACATCGCCGGGCCGGGCGTCGGCCTGGACGCGGTCGGCTGCCTGGCGCCACTGTTCCTTGGTGTGCTCGTCGTACATGCCGGCGAGGTTGACCCCCGAGGCGACGACCAGGGTGGCGACCAGGGCGACCTGGACCGGGCGCTGGCCCATGGTGAGCGCCCCTCGGGCGACCAGGAGGAAGAGCGCCGGGCTAGCGCCGATGAGGTACTTGTCGACGTAGATGGGTTGGACGAGCTTGGAGGCGGCGTAGATCACCCCCGCCGGGAGGACCAGCCAGACGAGCAGGAGCCCTTGGCGGTCCCACCACCGGCGGTTCTGGCTGGGCCGGGCCGGTCGCCGGTGGAGGAGCCCGATCAGGGCCACGGTCCCGAAGAGGACGGCCAGGGCGGCTGTGCCCGAGAAGGCCTCCACCGTGCCCCATAGGTCTGCCAGCTCGGGGTCGGTGACCCAGAAGCCACCGGAGACCCGGGTCACCTGGCGGGCCAGGGGGACAAGCCAGGGGACGAACGCGAGCAGCAGGACCCCCTGGGTCTTGGCCCACGACCTGGTCGGCCACCGGCTCCCGGGACCGTGGGCTTGGCTGCCCAGCCAGTGGAGACCGTGGGCGGCTACGATCGACCACGCCAGCAGGTGAGCATAGACGAGCAGCAGCGTCGTACCGATGTAGGCGACCAGGGTCCGACGGTCGGGACCGTCACGGATCAGCCGGTGGTAGAAGAGCGTGGAGGCCACGGCCAGCACCCCGACCAGCGCGTACATGCGGGCTTCCTGGGCGTAGAGGACGTGGAACTCGGACAGGGCGACCAGGCCGGTAGCCAAGAGGCCGGTGGACCGGTCGAACAGCTCCCCTCCCAGCAGGTAGACCAGGGGGAGGGTGGCCAGGGAGAAGATCAGCGAGGGCAGGCGTAGCGCGGCCTCCGAGGTGCCGGCGATCTCCACCCAGGCGTCGAGGATCAGGTAGTAGAGCGGCGGGTGGACGTCACGTAGGGCCGTGGCTTCCAGGATCCTGCCCGGGCCCTTGGTCGTCATGGTCCACGTGATGGCCTCGTCGAGCCAGAGACTCTCTGTGCCGAGCTGGTGGAACCGGGCGATGGCACCGAGGATCACGATGCCGCCGACGGCCAGCCCCCACGCTCGCTTGGACCTTGCTGCCACGCTCCGGGAGGCCTGCGAGGGGTACGAGAACCTTGGGGCACGCCGTTAGAAGGATGCGACAACCTCGGCCGTGGCCGCCAGGGCCCGCTCGATGCCCTGGCTGGTCACGTCCCGGTGGGTCACCCCGCGTACGATCGATCCGCCGGTGTCGCCATCGAACCGGATCCCGTTCTCCTCAAGGCGGGCACAGAACTGCTTGGCGTCGACCCCCAGGCCGGCCACGTCGATGTACATGATGTTGGTGTCGACCGTGGCCTGGGCCAGCTCGATCCCATCGTGCTTGACCAGGCCGTCGGCCAGGGCCTGGGCGTTGGCATGATCATCGGCCAAGCGGTCGACCACCGTCTCCAGAGCCACGATCCCAGCGGCGGCCACGATCCCGGCCTGGCGCATGGCACCCCCCAGAAGGGCGCGGGCCTGGTCGAGCTGGTCGATGAAGGCCGCGGATCCGGCCACGATCGACCCGATGGGACAGGCCAGGCCCTTGGAGAGGCTGACCATGACGCTGTCGGCCGGCTCGGCCAGGCGCTTGGCCGGGTGGCCGCTGGCCACGGCAGCGTTGAACAGGCGGGCCCCATCCAGGTGGATCGGGACGTCGTGCTCACTGGCGACCTGCCCGATGGCCTCCAGGTTGTCCAACGGGACCACGGTGCCACCGCTGGCGTTGTGGGTGTCCTCCAGGCAGATCGCAGCGGTGACCGGTTTGATCGGGTAGGCGTCGACCCCGGTGATCACCTGGTCGAGCAGGGTCGGGTCGATGGCGCCGCGGTCGCTGGGCAGCGGGTGGGGCTGGGCCTGGCTGATGCGGGCCAGCCCGCCGGACTCCCAGGCGTTGATGTGGCTGTCGGCCTCCAGGAGGACCTCCCGGCCTCTCAGGCGGTCAGGCAACCGGTTGCACCAGACCAGCAGGCTGGCCTGGTTGCCCATGGTCCCGCTGGGTAGGAACATGGCCGCGTCCTTGCCTAGGCGGTCGGCGGCCAGGGCCTCGAGCTCGGCCACGGTGGGATCCTCGCCGTACGCGCTGTTGCCGACCTCGGCAGTGGCCATGGCCTCCCGCATCTCGTCGGTGGGACGGGTCACGGTGTCCGATCGGAGGTCGACGACATCGTCGCTGTCAGGCGCCACGGAGCCCATGGACCACGGCGCGGGTGATGAAGGTTCGGTGGTGTCCGGGTCAAGCTACATCGCCAGGCTGTGGAGCAGACCCAGGATCAGGCCCAGGTAAGCGGTGAGGATGTGCTGGAACCGCCATCGCTTGGCACCCCATCGACGGACCAGATGGGTCTTCCAGGCCCCTGAGACGCCGTGGTAGGCCAGGGCCGCCAGCGAGGCCAGGCCCGAGGGCCAGGTCGCGAACGCGCCGATCAGAGCCAGGACCCCGCCGTGGACCAGCGCCAGGACCAACAGGAGCACGCCGACCGTGACGTGGATCCGGGCACGCCACCGCCCTGGCAAGAGGTGGCCCAAGGGCCGCTTGTGCCCCACCAGGATGCTGGCCAACAGCAGGTACCCCGACAGGATACCCAGGGTCACGCCGAGCTCGAAGCGAGGATCGAGGTCGCGCACCCAGGTGTAGCTCGACCCGTCCTCCTCCCAGACCCTGTCCCCCCGCAGCTCACTGGGTGTCTGGCCCTGGGGGACCACAGCGACCAGGACCACCAGCCCGAGCGCTGCCAGGAGCATGAGGCCTTTGATGGATGGGGAGAACGAGCGTCGGTGGAAGCGGGCAAGGCGTTCGGGGTGTCGGTGGGTCGTGGCCATGTCGTCACCGACATCGACCAAGGGACCTGGCGGGTTAAGGGGGGTCGCTTGTTTGCCACGCAAACCGGCCCCGGCGGTGCGAGCCTCCCCGGTCAGAGGAGCGCTTCGGCCTTGTCGGCTATGTGCTCGCCGAAGGGCAGCGAGCAGGTCAGGCCGGGGCTGATGGCGTTGAGCACGTGGACGACGTGATCGGTCTCCCGGACGATCAGGTCCATGACCAGGTCGCCGTCTCGCGTGACCATCTGTGCTCGGTTGCCGGCGAAGCTCCGGGAGAGCTGGTCGAGGCCGAGCTCTGGGACCAGGGCTTGGGCTTCGCGCCAGATGGCCTTGAGCCAGAGGCTCTTCTTGACCTCCTGGCGGGTCAACCGGCGGAACCGCTTCTCCTTGAACAACCGCCAGAACCCGGGCCAGGTCAGGGTGCTGGCCAGGTCGCGTAGGCTGACCTGGTGGAACTTGTAAGCCTCCCGGCCGAAGGCCAGCATGGCCCCTGGTCCGACGATAACCCGGCCGTCGGCCCGGCGGGAGAGGTGGACGCCCAGGAACGGCAGCTCGGGGTCGGGGGTCGGGTAGATGTGGCTCTTGCAGAGCTCGCGGGCATCGGGGGCCAGCTCGGCGTAGTAGCCTCTGAAAGGGATGATCCGCAGGTCCTGGCTGGTCTCCTGGGCGATCCGATCGGCGAAGAGCCCTGCCGCGTTGACCGCCGCGCGCGCCGTGATCGGGCCCTTGGGTGTGTGGACCCGGGCCCGTCCGCCGGTCTCCTCGAGGGTCTGGACCTCGGTGTCGTAGAAGAACTCGACGCCGCGTCCCATGGCTTTGCCGGTCAGGGAGTGGACATAGCCCCGCGCGTCGAAGCTGGCGTAGCTTGGCACGTGCAGGCCGGCCAGGCCATCGGCGTGGGGCTCGATCTCGGCCATCTCGGCCTGGTCGACCAGGTGGGCCTCGACGCCGTTGGTCTTGGAGCGTTCCAGGGCCAGCTCCAGGTGGGCCATGTCGTCCTCCTCCTGGGCGACGACGAGCAACCCATCCTCCTGGAGGGGGATCTTGTTCTCGCGGCAGTAGGCCCGGAGACGCTGGGCGCCTTCGGTGGCGAACCGAGCTTTGTTGGATCCTGGTTCGTACTGGTAGCCGGCGTGGACGACGCCCGAGTTCCGGCCGCTCTGGTGGAGGGCGGGACCTGGTTCCTTCTCGCAGACGATGACGTGGTGGCCTCGACCGGCCAGGTGGTAGGCCACGCTGGTGCCGATGGCCCCGGCCCCGATGACGACGACGTCCGCATCGGCCACGGCGGCAGAAGGCCCGGCCTCGGTTTGAGGGTTAGGATATGGGTGAGGAGGACCCCCGGGCATGAGATGCATCGATCCAGTGGACGGGTGCCGGAGGCTGACCAGGGCCGATCGGTGACCGTGACCGCCAGGACAGGTGAACCTTGATGCCCGGCGAGCCCGTTGGATCGCCGGGAGGCATGAAGACCCGGGTCCTCGTCGTGGCGCTCGTCGCCGCGTTGGCCGTGATCCCTGCCGCCGAGGCAGGCCACAGCATCGTCGTCCACCAGCCGTGGGTCAGCGGCCAGATGGCCGTGGGCCTGGCTGGGGTCGGGATCGGGACCGTCGACGACGGCCAGCCCGTGCCCGAGGCGGGCTTGCCGGCGGTCAGCTACGCCCGGATCCCGTTCCAGGTGGACGGATGCCACCGGGAGCTGGTCGCCGATCTGATCTTCCAGCCGGACAACGCTACCGTGGACACCCCCCTGGCGGTGGCCAGCTTGGGCTACGAGATGCAGGTCGAGTTGCTGACCGCCGAGGGCGAGCTGATCAGCTCCCAGACCGTCGACCGCTCACCAGCGACCTCGACGCCGATCGGCACCGTGCCCGGCCCCGGCGCGTACCGGGTGGACCTGTACCTGATGACCGGCGTGGACATCGAGTGGGAGCTCCGGGTCAGGGGCTGGCAGGTCCTCGACGATCCCCGGTGCGATGGCTGGGTGGGGATCAACGAGGTCGAAGCTGACCCGGCCGGCCCCGACGCCGGCAACGAATGGGTCGAGCTCTACAACCCGAGCTTCGACCAGACCGTCGACCTGTCCGGCTGGACCCTGGAGAGCACCCACGGGGAGACCCGGCACGTGACCCTGTCGGATGGCACCACGATCGGTCCCGAGGGCCACCTGCTCGTCGAGATCCCCGAGGGCCAGATGATCGACAACCAGGACGAGCTCCTGCTTCTCCACGACAGCCAGGGTCTCGAGCGCGACCGGACCCAGGTCCTCACCGACACGGCCGACGACGACCGGACCAACCAGCGGATCGAAGACGGTTGGGGGGCCTGGCAGCTGGCCCCCGGAACGCCTGGACAGATCAACCAGCCCCCGTGACCCTGGCTGCCGATGACCAGGGGCATCGTCGACAGAGCCATTAGGGGCAAGCCTCCTGCCAGGTCGAGAGGACGACCATGGCAGAAGAGCCCCCTGAAGAGGCCGAGGTGTTCCCGGTCAAACGAGGTCACCGGGCCGAGACCAACCTGCGCAAGGTGATGGAGTCGGCGTTCGGTGACGTCCAAGAAGACGGCGATTGGCTCGTGGCCAGCTTCGAGCTGATCAACGAGGTCCGCGCCCGTTACTACAAGAAGAGCCGGCTCTGGGTCATCAACGACCAGAAGGGCCCCGACGAGATCGACTTCGAGAACGAGATGGACGCTGCCGTGGCCACCCGGGAGGCCTGGACCACGTTCGTCAACGAGGCCACCGGGTACACGCCCAAGCAGCGCCGTGACAAGTTCAAGCAGTGGGCCAAGGAAGGCAAGCTCTAGACCTCTCTCCCTCGGACCGCGCGTACCCTTGGCCGTCCCGCGAGATGGATAGCCAGCTATTTCTTCTCTCACAGGCGTGACGAGCTGTGGCTCTGATCGTCTGGAGCGGGGCGCTGATCGTCTTGGCCGTCGTCGGCGCCCTGGATGCGCTCTACTTCGTGCTGGTCGACCAGCGCAAGATCCGCCCGGACCCGCGTTGGCTTCCGCCGGTCTGCCGCATGGAGGAGGACACCTGCATGCGGATCCTGGACACGCCGTACGCTCGGGTCTTCGGGCTGTCGAACGCGGCCTACGGCCTGGCTTGGTACGTCATCCTGGCGGCCCTGGCCACATGGGCGTTGATCACCGGCAAGCTCCTGCTGTGCGTTGCGTTGATGGTGGTGGCCGCCGGCACGGTCCTGTTGGCCGTCTACCTGATCTGGGCGCTGCTGGTGAAGTTGGAGACCCTCTGCCCGTTGTGCCTGCTGGGCCACGCGGTCAACGCGAGCATCCTGGGTGTGCTGTGGTTGGCCTGCTAACAGGGCCCGGAGCGGTCCACAAGCCGGACGCCAGGGCTTATCCAGACCCGCGACCATACGCCCGGCGATGTCGGCGCCCGGGGTCCCGGGTCGACCGCGAGACCGTGTGCCAGACGGCGCGGGAAGGCGGCCTGGGATGCGTCAGCGAGGTCCACGGACGGCCGCCGGCCGGGGGATCAAGCGGTGAACCCGCCAGACGATAGCGGGGAGGACAGCCCCTCGGCTGGGGCCCCCCAGGGTTTGCGCGTCCGTGCCCGCCGCCTCGGTGACGCGCTGAGAGCCAGGGTCGCCATCGACACGCGGTCGCTGGCGATGGTCAGGATCCTCCTCGGCGTCGCCCTGATCCTGGATCTAGCGCACCGGGCCCAGGATCTGACCCGGTACTACACGGACGAGGGCGTGTTCCCGACGGCCGCGTACTTCGCCAGGAGCCTCTCGGATCTCTCGCTCCACGCCATCTCGGGTGAGGCTTGGGTCCAGGCGGTGTTGTTCATCCTCGCAGGGCTCTTGGCCCTGGTCTTCACCCTTGGGTATCGCACGCGCCTGGTGGGGGTCGTCTGCCTCGTGCTCCTCTACTCGTTGCACATCCGGAACCCGTTCGTGCACAACGGCGGGGATCGGCTTCTCCGGGTGCTTCTGTTCGTCTCGCTGGTCACGCCCTTGGGCGAGCGGTGGTCGATCGATGCGCTCAGGCGGGGATCAGCGCGCTCTGAGGTGGCCACGTTCGGGACGGCCGCGTTGCTGATCCAACCAATCGTGGTGTTCACCACCAACGCGATCCTCAAGCACCGGGGCGACAGATGGTTCGCTGGGGAGGGGCTCGCGATGGCGATGCACAACGAGCCGATGACCACCGGCCTCGGGAAGGCCCTGGCCGACCAGGGCCTGCTGTTGGTCGTGCTCAACTACGGCTGGGTGGTCCTCCTGGCCGGGTCGGCCCTCCTCCTTCTTGCACCGACCGGGCGTCTTCGATCGCTCGTGGCCCTGGGCTACATCTCCGCCTTCGCGGGCATGGGGCTGACGATGAAGGTCGGCTGGTTCCCGCTGTTGCTCACCGCAAGCGTCGTCCCCTTCCTCACCGCCCCCTTCTGGGACGTGGCGTCTGGCTGGTCGTCCAACGCGTGGAAGGCCCTCGGGGCCCGGATCCCGGATGCGTTACATCCTCCTAGGCTCGGCCTGCGGTGGTCCCACGCCGGACCCCAGGACCCGGACCCGGATCAGGACACCTCGATGGCCAGGACCTTGGCCAGCGGGGTCAAGGGGACCCTCGGTGT
>CAZBKU010000001.1:17871-33638 GCA_964492585.1 uncultured Thermoplasmatales archaeon
GTCGTCGTGCTCGTCTGGATCCTCTTGTTCAGCACGACCCACGTGACCGCGCTCGACCCGCCGGACCCGATCGACATCAGCTACCTGGACCAACAGGCATGGGCTCTGTTCGCGCCGGACCCAGCCGGGTCGTACGGGTGGTACGTGGTCGAGGCCGAGCTCAAGAACGGGACCAGCCCGGGGACGATGACCCTCGACCCGCTGCATCTCGACCCGATCTCGGAGCCCCCCGACGGCTTCGACACGTTCCGGGATCGCAAGTTCATGCAGGCCGTGTGGTCCTCGAGCCGGGACGAGACCCCGCTGGTCGCTGGCACCTACGCTGACTGGGTCTGCCGCCAGGTCGAGCACGGGTTCGAGCCCACGGTCCAAGGCCTCACGGTGGTCCGGATCAACCACCAGATCTCACTCGACGGGGAGCCCCCCGAGCCCCGGCGGATCGTGGTGATGGAGCGGGACTGCTTGACCCGTTGACCGCGGGCATCCGGGCTTGCTCCCTTCACAGCAGGGCTTATCCAGCATCCTGACCCTACCTGGCACGATGTCCGTGCCCGACGTGGTCCCCGCGCACCCGCCGGAGGATGCCGACTGGTTCAGCGACGACCCGGCTCTGACGGAGATGCTGGAGCTCTACGTGGACGAGGCGACCCTGGAGGCCGCCCGGCCCCGCCTGGAGGCCCTGGGTCAACTTGCCCCGGGCCGGATCGACGAGCTGGCCCGCCTGGCCGACCGCCACCGGCCCGAGCTGCACCGGCGCAGCCCGGAGGGCGAGCGCATCGACGAGGTCGAGTTCCACCCGGCCTACCGCGAGATCCAAGCCCTGGCCCGGGAGCACGAGGTCTTCACGCTGCCCTGGCGGGGCCTGGGGGCCCACGAGCAGGCGCCGAGGACGGTCGGGTTCGCCCTCGGGTACCTGTTCAGCCAGGCCGAGGGCGGGTACTACTGCCCGGCCTGCATGACCGACGGGGCAGCCTTCGTGCTCGACCGGCACGCACCCGAGCCGCTGGCCGACCGCCTGGTCCCCCGGTTGGTGCAAGCCGAGCTCGAGGGCGCCTACGAGGGCGCGATGTACCTGACCGAGAAGGGCGGCGGCAGCGACGTCGGCGACGGGACCGCGACCGTGGCCGAGCAGGTCGAGGGCGGGTCCTGGCGGTTGACCGGCGAGAAGTGGTTCGCCAGCAACTGCGTGGCCGACGTGGCCCTGGCCCTGGCCCGCATGCCCGACCAGGAGACAGACAGTGGGACCCGGGGCCTTGGCCTCTTCGTCGTGCCTGGTCACCTGGAGGACGGCACCCGGAACCCGGGCGTCAAGATCGAGCGGCTCAAAAACAAGCTGGGCGTGACCAGCATGCCCACCGGCGAGGTCGTCTTCGACCAGGCTGTGGCCCATCTCGTCAAGGGTCCCGGGGAGGGCTTCAAGGCCATGGCTGAGATGGTCAACCTCTCCCGGCTCTACAATGCGGTGACCAGCGTGGCCGTCATGCGCCGGGCCCTGCGCGAGGGCCAGCGCGTCGGCCAGCTCCGTCAGGCCTTCGGCAAGCCCCTGCACGAGCACCCGTTGTTCCTGCGGGACCTGATCGAGCTGACCGTCGAGACCGAGGGAGCCCTGGCCTTCGTGATGGATACCGCCGACCGGTTCGACACCTGGGCGGCCGGCGACGACGAGGCCCGGCGTTTGATGCGGATCCTCACCCCGTGCGCCAAGGCGGCCACGGCCAAGCTGTCGGTCAGCGCGGCCAGCCGGGCCTGCGAGATGCTCGGCGGCCAGGGGTACATCGAGGAGTACGTCACCCCGCGCCTGCTCCGTGACGCCCAGGTGCTCCCCATCTGGGAGGGTACGACCAACATCCAGTGCCTGGACCTGCTGCGGGCCCTGGCCAGGGAACAGGCCCTCGATGTCTTCGTCCCCCACGTCCAAGCCCAGCTCGACCGGGCCCCCGACCAGGGCGCCGAGCAGGCACGCCAAGCGGTCGTCCAGGCCCTTGGTCGCCTGGAGGAGGAGGCCGGCCGCCTGGCCAAGGCCGACCGGGCCCGGGCCGAGGCCACCAGCCGCCGGTTCCTGGAGCTGGCCTACCATACGCACGCGTGTGCCTTGCTGGTCCACCGCCTGGCCACGGCCCAAGACACCCAGCGAGCCGAGCGCATCGCCGAGCTCTACGCGGCCATGTACCTGGATGCCGACCGGGAGGCCGGTGCCCGGGCCCTGGAGGAGGCCGCCTCGGAGGGGTGGGCCGAGATCGCCTATCCGACCTGATCCCCGGACCCGGCGGCGTGCCTGAGCTTCAAACCATCCTACCAGAACCATCTTGGTCGACCCCGGCGGCTGCTGGGTCGGAGGCGATCAGATGACACAAGATCGCACCGTTGGGGACGCCAGGGGCCACCTCTGGCCGGCGCTCCTCCTGGCCCTCGTCCTACTGGCCAGCCTGACCGCCGGCTGCATGGGCGTCGAACCCGCAGGCGACCCCGCGGACAGTGACGAGGGTCCTGGCAGCGGCAACGTGACCGGCGGGCCACGTGAGCAGGCAGCCACTGATGACCAGACGACCACGGACGACACGGAGGCCAACACCAGCCAGCCGCTGCCCGTCCACCGGCTCGACCGGACCGTGCACCTCAACATGACCTACGCCCGGACCGAGCAGGCCGGCACCGGCCGCTACAACAGCGGCAACTGCGTCGGCTTCTTCGAGGGCTCCGAGGGGATGATCCTCAACGGGACCGTCGAGGCGACGTGGGAGCCCACGCTGCCCACCGAGGAGACCTTGGAGATCGAGATCTACCGCATCGATCGGTTCGAACCGAACGCTACGGCGATGGGAACCTCACCGTTGCTCCTCGACATCGAGCCCTTCGAGGCCTGGAACCCGGACTTCGAGTGGGACCTGGCGTTGGCGGTCCATCCTGAGGCCTCCGGCGGGCTTACGCTGGATCTGCACGTCACCCTGGACCTCGACCTCACCTACACCGGCACCTCGGAGCTCAAGATCCACGCCGGTGGTGCCTGCAGCTGACGGCTCAGACCAGCCCGCGCTTCTCCAGGACCCCGGTGATGGCCTTGGAGAGCGTCTCGTCCCGATCGGAGAGGCCACCGATGTCGTGGCTCCAGCTGGTGATCCGCAGGTTGTTGTACTCCTCGATGTGGATGTCCGGGTGGTGCATCTGGTCCTCGGCGATCGGCGCGATCTCGTCGACGATGTCGACGGCCTGGAGGAAGTCCTCGGTCTCCACCTCGATCTCGATCATCTTGCCATCGTCGGTCACGGTCCAGCCGGCGGGTACCTCGATGTCGACGTCCTTGGCCATGGTGGTCACCATCCCTAGCTAGGCCGTCGGCCCGGGATGAAAGTGCCGGCGGTCAGCCGGACGGCCCGATGGCGTAGAGCTGCCCTGTGCGCTCGTCGGCGCGATCCAGGTAGAACAGCTGCCCGTCGTGGACGGTGGCGGTGCTGGTCACCCGACCGCCGGCCTCGGTGGTCCAGGCGATCTCTCCGGTGGTCTTGTCTAGGGCGTAGAGCTGCTCGTCGTAGGATCCGGCCAGGACCGTGCCGCCGGCGACCACGGGACTGGAGATGACCCAGCCGCCCAGATCGGTGGACCAACGCTCATCGCCGGTCTCGGCGTCCAGGGCGTAGAGGTGGTCGTCGTGGCTGCCGATGTACACCGTACCTGTCGTGGGATCGACCGCGGCGCCGCTCATGATGTCTGCGCCGGTCTCGAAGCGCCACGTCTCGTTACCCTCTGTGAGGTCGACGCGGTAGACGTTGTGATCCCAGGACCCGAAGAACGCAGCGCCGTCCCAGATCGTGATCGGGGCCTTGATGGCGCCGTCGGTCTTGAAGATCCAGGTGGGCTGGTAGGTGGACAGCTCCCAGGCGTAGAGCAGGCCGTCGTTGGCGCCGACGACCATCCGGTCGTCCTCGACGGAAAGGGCCACCGACGAGTGCGGATGGTTGGTCAGCCGGGTGTCCTCCCATATCAGCTCCCCGTCGCTGGCGTCGACCACCGACAGGATCCCGCTGGGTTCGGCGGTCTCCACGCTGACGTAGATGCGCCCGTCGTGGTAGGCGGGGCTGGACCCGATCGAGCCGCCCAGGACCGTGCGCCACAGCTGGTCGCCGGTGGCCAGATCGAAGGCGTAGAGCGCCCCGTCGTAGGCACCGATGAAGACGGTCCCGTTGGCCACCGTCGGGGTGCCGTGGATCCCGTTGCTCGACGGCCAGGTGGCCGAGGCCCACCAGACCTGCCCGTCCAGGCCGATCCTGTAGAGGGTGCCTGCGTCGGTGCCGACCAGCAGCGTGTCGTCGACGACGAGCGCGCTGCCCTTGGCGGCCGTGTGGTCGCCCTTGTTCATACCGTCGATCCGCCAGGTGATGCTCGGGTCCTCGGGGACGGTCACGTTGCCCAGGTACCCGGTGCGTCCCAGGTCGCCGCGCCAGATCGCCTCGGCCTGGACCGGCCAGCCGTGCTCGGCTGGCTGGGTCCCGTTGGACGGGCCGGGGGCCTCTGGAGGGCCATCACCCCGAGCCTCGGTCCAGTTGGCCACCACTGGCAGGGGGCCGTCGGGATCCTCGGGGTCTTCGGGCGGGGACGCCGACAGGCAACCGGCGACCAGCACCAGAGCGATCGAGATGAGACAGGCGGAGCGTGGCACCAGCCGTCCATGGCAGCGGGGCTGTTAGGCCTGTCGGGTCCCAGGTAGACGAGGGCCGCGGCGCAGACGGCGTCGTCGCTGTCAGGGCCTGGTCGTCTCGACAGCAGCTTTCAAGCCAGGCCATGCTTTTGCCTACCACGATGTCATCTCCGGACGCCGAGACCGAGCCGCACGCCCTGGACGACCCGCGCCTCTCGCAACGGGTCAACCTGTTCCCGGAGAGCGTCATCCGGGAGATGACCCGTATCGCCGACCGGCACGAGGCGGTCAACCTTGGCCAAGGGTTCCCGGACTTCGATCCGCCTGCCGAGATGGTCAAGGCCGCCCACCGGGCCCTGGATGGACCCCACAACCAGTACGCGACCACGTGGGGCACGGCCAACCTCCGTCAAGCCATCGCCGACAAGGCGGCACGGTTCAACGGCTTGCCCTGGGTGGACCCGGACGAGCACCTGACGGTGACCTGCGGGGCCACCGAGGCCATGATGTGCGCCATGCTCACCCTGGTGGACCCTGGCGACGAGGTCGTCACCTTCGATCCCTACTACGAGAACTACGGCCCCGATGCCATCATGAGCGGGGCCAGGCTCCGAACCGTCCCGCTGAGACCCGACCAGGCCTTCACGTTCGACGAGGAACGGCTCAAGCAGGCGTTCTCCGGGGAGACCAAGGCGATCATCCTCAACACGCCCAACAACCCGACCGGGAAGGTGTTCACCGGGGACGAGCAGCAGGTCATCGCCGACCTGTGCGTCGACCACGACGTGGTCGCCGTCACCGACGAGATCTACGAGCACATCCTCTACGACGGGCGTGAACACGTCAGCATCGCCGCGCTGGACGCCATGGCCGATCGCACGATCACGATCAGCGGGGCCTCGAAGACCTACTCTTGCACGGGCTGGCGCGTGGCCTGGGCCATAGCACCGCCGGAGCTCACCACGGGCCTGCGACGCACCCACGACTTCCTCACCGTCGGCGCACCCCACCCGCTCCAGGAGGGCGTAGCCACAGCCCTCCGGTTCGCCGGCAGCTACTACGACGACCTTCTCGATCGGTACACCCGGGCCCGGTCCCGCCTGGTCGACATGCTGGACGAGGCTGGGTTCGACCCGGTCACCCCCGAGGGTGCCTACTACGTCATGGCCGGGTTCTCGGAGGTCGAGGCTCCGGCCAAGGCCAAGGAAGACTCACGGACGTTCGCCGAGTGGCTGACCGCCGAGGTCGGCTTGACCGGCGTGCCCGGCGGTTCGTTCTACCACGAGCCGGACATGGGCGAGGACCTGATCCGGTTCCACTTCGCGGCCAGCCGGGCGACCTTGGACGCCGCGTCCGACCGGCTCCACCGGGCCTGGGGCTGACACGCCTCCCATCCTATCCTGGGACCGGGTGGACACACAAGGTTGATGACGGGTAGCCCCATGGGCCCTCGCTGAGAGGATAACTATCCACCCACAGCAGGGAGCCAGATCGATGGTCGGACAACACCCTTCGTCGACGCCAGGAGGCGCCTAGGCTTGGCCGAGCCCCTGATCTTCGACCTCGGGCTCATCGTCATCCTGGGCATCGGAGCCTCCTGGATCGCCTGGCGGTTCCACCTCCCCTCGATCCTGCTCCTGCTCATCACCGGGTTCCTGGTGGGACCTGTGACCGGCATCATCGATCCCGATGCCCTCTTCGGGCGGCTGCTCTTACCGGTGGTGGAGCTCTCTGTAGCGATCATCCTCTTCGAGGGCGCCCTGAGCCTGCGGATCATCGAGCTCGAGAAGATCGGCCGGGTGGTCCGCAACCTCATCACCATCGGCGTCGCGGCCACCTGGCTTGTCACCGTCGTGGCCGCGCACCTCATCGTCGGCCTGAACATCGAGCTCTCCTTCCTGCTGGGTGCGGTGCTGGTGGTCACCGGCCCCACGGTGATCATCCCCATCCTTCGCCACCTCCGGCCCAAGGCCGCGGTGGGCAACGCCCTGAAGTGGGAAGGGATCTTGATCGATCCCATCGGGGTCATCCTGGCGGTCCTCACCTTCGAGGCGATCCTGGCCGGTGGTGTCCAGCAGGCCACCACCGTTGTCGCGCTGACGATCGGCAAGTCCCTGCTCGTGGACGTCGTGGCCGGCGTGGCCGGCGGCATGTTCATCTACCTGCTCCTACGCAAGCACTGGATCCCGGATGTCCTCCAGAACCCGATGACGCTGCTGGTCGTCCTCTCCGTCTTCCTGATCGCCGAGAACTTCCAGTCCCAGTCGGGGCTGGCGGCCGTGACCATCATGGGGGTGGTCCTGGCCAACCAGCGGGATATCTCCATCCGGCACATCCTGGAGTTCAAGGAGAACCTGCGGGTCCTGTTCATCTCGGTCGTCTTCATCCTGCTGGCCGCGCGTCTGGAGTTCGCCGATCTCTACCTGCTCGGCGTGCCCAGCTTCATCTTCCTGGCCGTGCTGATCCTCGTGGCCCGGCCCTTGGGTGTGCTCATCTCGACGTGGGGATCGGAGATGGGCTGGCGGGAGCGCACGTTCCTGGCATCGATGGCACCTCGCGGGATCGTCGCCGCGGCCGTAAGCTCGATCTTCGCGATCCGGCTGGCCGACGAGGGGTACGCCCAAGCCGAGATGCTCGTCCCGCTCACCTTCCTGGTGATCATCGGGACGGTGGCCATCTACGGGCTGGGGGCCTCACCGCTATCACGGTGGCTCAAGGTGGCTACCCCCAACCCCCAGGGGGTCATGATCGTCGGTGCTCACCCGTGGGCCCGCAAGCTTGGCACCCTGCTCGACGAGGCGGGGCTACCTGTGCTCATGGTGGACACCAACCGGCGCAACCTCCAGGAGGCCTGGGACCAGGGGCTGAGGACCTACAACGGGAGCACGTTGTCTGATACGGTGCTTGAGGAGATCGAGCTGGAGGGCATCGGCCACCTGATCTCGGTGACCCCCAACGATGAGATCAACACGCTGACCGGGCTCCACTTCCTGGAGGTCTTCGAGCGATCGAACACCTACCAGCTACCACCGGCACCCGGGTCCGACGAGGGTACCGAGAGCGTGCCCCAGCCCCTCAAGGGGCGTCTCCTCTTCGAGGAGGGGATGACCTATGGACGCATCCGGGACCAGATCGAGGATGGCTGGAGCCTGGAGAAGCAGGAGGTCGACGACGAGGAGACGGTCGAGGCGCTTACCGGGGAGGACGCCAGGTCGATCCCCCTGGCCCTCCTACAGCCCAACGGTAACCTGGTGTTCTACACGGTCGAGGAGCGCCCTGTTCCGAGCCCCGGAGACACGCTGATCTACCTGGCGCCCCCCGAGTAGGGTTCCTCCCGCAGGTCTCCGGGCATGCCGGTCATCCGGTCTCCTCATGGACGTCCAGGGCCTGGTCGGTCCGCGCGAGGTCGTCGTGACGCTCCAGCCAGGCGATCCCCCACTTCATCGTCGGCGGGACCAGGGCCGTGGTGAAGATCGCCAGGAAGACGAGGATGGTGAACAGATCCTGCGTGATGACCCCGGCGGAGAGACCGATGCTCGCGATGATGATCTCCACGGTCCCGCGACCGTTCATACCCAGCCCGATCACGAAGCCCTCCCGACTGGATAGCTTGGTCGGGAGCCCACCCAGCCAGGAGCCGACGATCTTACCGACGAAGGCGACGCCGGTCAGGAGGACGAGGATCCAGAGGTCCTGCCGGAAGACCGACAAGCTGAGGTCGAACCCGACGGTCACGAAGAAGATCGGCGCGAAGAACCCGATGGCCAGGTCGTAGACGACGGTGTGAAGGCGCTTGTAGAGCCCCCGGCTGATGTCGGCTTGCCGCAGGAACATGCCGGCGATGAAACCGCCGATGATCATGTGGAGGCCCAGGCCGTGGGCGATAGCCGCGAAGAGCAGAGCGACGAGCATGGCCACGGTGAACGCCGCGGTCTTGTCCACGAACCCGTGTTTCTCCCGGAGCTCCTCGAGCCCCCGCCACATCCTGGGCAGGAAAGTGTACCCGATGAAGAGGGTGACCGCGAAGAAGGCCACAGCCTCGACCAGGATGATCGAGATCGCGCTGAGGTCCACGGTGCCGGCGGCGGCGAAGGCCATGACCCCGGCGAAGACGACCATGACGCCGACATCCGAGATCAGGGCACCGCCGAGGAGCACGCCGGCGATCCGGGTGTCCAACACGTCGAGGTCCACCAGGATCCTGGACTTGGTGGCCAGGGAGGTGGCGGCCATGGCCAGGCCGATGAACAAGGAGGCCTCGAGGGTGGCGCCGATGTACACGCCCGCCCCGTAGCCCAAGGCGAAGGGGAGCACGAACCCGCCGATGGCCACGAGCAGGGACTGGGGCCCCAGGCGGACCAGGTCGTCGATGTCGACCTCCATGCCCACGTAGACCATCAGCAGGAAGACGCCGAACTCGGCGAAGATGGCCAGGGGCTCGCTGGGTCCGAGCAGGCCCAGGATCGCCGGGCCGAACAGGATCCCGGCGAAGAGCTCACCCATGAGGGCCGGGTACCCCAGGCGCTCGGAGATCGCTCCGAACACCCAGGCGATCGCCAGCACGACCAGGAGATCGAGCACGTCGAAGGCGACCGATTCGACAGCCAATCTACCGGTCCTCCTCTACGTCCGACCCTGGAGGCCCCTCCCCCGCCTCGGCGCCGGGCCCGGCCAGGGTGGTGTCCTCCTCGACCGGGAGGTCCTGTTCGGCGGCTTGGTCTGATCCCCCAGGCTCTCGCGTGTAGAGCAGTCGCTCGGCGATCCGGGTCAGCAGGGTGGTCTTGCGCCGCTCCTCGGGGAAGACGTAGAGGACCGGGCCGGTCGCCTCGTTGGCCAGGCGCTGGCTTGCCTGCCAGGTCGGGTCGTGGCCTGATCTCGAGGACTCTTCGCCGGCTGTGACCACCAGGTCTGCGGTGCGAGCAGCATCGACCATACCAGCCACGCGGTCCATCTCTCGGAGGATCGTGCTCTGGGTGGGGACGCTGCACAGCTCACCCAGCTCCTCGTGGTAGGCTCGCAGTGAGGTCAGGTGGGCATCGGTGGCGTTCAGGTCGACCGCGTGGAGGAACCGGATCGTTGCCCCAACCCGGACCGCGATCGCGTTGGCGATCCGGACCTTGAGGGGGTCGAAGGGGCGCCGGTCGGCCACCACGGCGACCTCCCCGATCTCCCCAAGCTGGTCGCCACCGGAGACGAGGACGACGTCGCAGGGGAGCTCCCGGATGGTCTCCACGAGATCGCGTCGGAAGGGTCGCAGGTGGCGGCCTCGGTCCATGGCGGTGGCGACCACGAGGTCGACCTTCGCGCGGTCGACGTAGTTGGTCAGGGCACGAGGGGTGTCGTGGCTGACCACGCTGCCGACCTGGACGGGGACCTCCAGCTCCTCGCCAGCATGATCGTGTCGTTGCTCGAACCGCTGGCCCTCTGGGGTCTCGATCTCGACGGCGTCCCGGAGGCTGATCTGATCGGGCACCTCCTCGAACCGGATCATGCGGACCTCACCGCCCTCCTGTCTGACGATGTCGGCGGCGACCCCGAGGAGGGCTGGTTCCCGTCCTTCCGGGGTGGTCGGGCCCACGGGGACCAGGACGCGGAACCCGGCGATATCCTCCATCGCCTCGCGGGTGCGGGCCACCCGGCGATCGGCGTCGCTGCGCCGCAGGGCGTCGACGGCCACGCCCTCGCGGACCGTGCGCCCCTTGGCGTAGAACTGGAACCAGGCAAGGCAGCCAGCCACGATCACGACCGCCCCGATGGCTGGCAGGGCACCCATCTGGGTGAGCAGCACGACCCCGCCTCCGATGCCGAACAGCTGCATCCACGGGTACAGCGGGGAGCGGAAGCTGGGCTCGTAGCTCTCGACGGCACCCTCGCGGAACGCGATCAGGGCGATGTTCACCAGGATGAAGACGAGGATCTGGAACGCGCTGGCGAGCTTGGCGATCTGCAAGATGGGGACGAAGGCCACCAGGAAGAGCATGAGCAGCCCGGTCAGGGTGATGGCACCGATGGGGGTCCGGAACCGCTCGGAGATCTCGGATAAGCTCCCTGGGACCAGAGCATCCCGGGCCATGGCCAGCGGGTAGCGGGAGGCCGAGAGGATGCCGGCGTTGGCGGTGCTGACGAGAGCCAGGATGGCCGCCAGGACGATGATGACCACACCGGTCTGGCCCATGAACGCGTCGGCGGCCACGGCCATCGGGGTCGCCGAGCCTGCGATGGTGCCCGCGTCGGTGACCCCGACCATCACGTACACGATCAGGACGTAGAGGAGCGTGGTGAACCCCAGGGAGGCGAGCATGCCAAGGGGCACGTTGCGCCCGGGATCCTCGATCTCCTCGGCCACGCTGGCGATCTTGGTCACCCCAGCGTAGGACACGAACACGAGCCCGGTGGCCGCTAGGAGCCCGCCGGTCTGGTGCGTGATGAACGGATGGTAGGCATCGGCCTCGACCCATCCCATCCCCGAGTAGATGAACCCGATCAGGGCGATCACCATCACGGTGACGATCACGGTCTGCAGCCAGCCGGTCTGCTTGACCCCGACGATGTTGACGAGGACGAGGAAGGCGCCGATCCCAAGCGCCAGGATCATCGGGGAGATGTCCAGGAGCAGGGCGATGTACGGGGCCCCGCCGACCAGGGCCAGGGCGCTCTTGAACGTGAGCGCGAACCACGTGCCGCCGCCGGCCACGGTCCCCATCATGGGTCCCATGGCTCGGTCGATGTAGAGGTAGGTGCCACCCGACTGGGGCATGGCCGTGGCCATCTCGGACTTGGACAGGGCCGCGGGAAGGACGATCAGGCCGGCCAACAGGTAGGCCAAGATGACCGACGGGCCGGTGATCGGGATGGCCAAGGCTGGCAGGATGAAGATCCCGCTGCCGATCATGGCACCGACGCTGATGGCCACGACGGCGAACAAGCCCAGGTCCCGCTCGAGCTGCTTGGCCATGATGTCGGCGGCCCGAAGGGGCCAACCTCATAAGGGTGTTCCTCCGCTGAGCGACGCTAGCCCCATCGCTCTTCGTCGACACAGACCTTAAGCCCGGTGAGGGGTTGCTTGGGGCGTCATGGGTGTGTTCGGACGCAGCGGCGACGAGGCCCAGGCGCCCGACCCGGTCGAGGATGCGACGATCCGGGTCATGGTCGAGATCCCTAAGGGGTCGCGCAACAAGTACGAGTACGACCCAGACACCGGCGACATCGTCTTCGATCGGATGCTCTTCTCGGCGGTCCACTACCCCACCGACTACGGGTTCATCGAGGGGACCCTGGCCGAGGACGGTGATGCCCTGGACGCCCTGGTGATGGTCTACGAGCCGACGTTCCCGGGCTGCAAGATCGAGGCCCGGCCTGTGGGCCTGTTCGACATGGAGGACGAGAAGGGCCCCGACGAGAAGGTCCTGTGCGTGCCCTTGACCGATCCCCAGTGGAACCACATCGAGGACCTGGACGACGTACCACCGCACCTGCTCCGGGAGATCGAGCACTTCTTCGATGTCTACAAGGACCTGGAGGCCAAACCGGTCAAGGTCCACGGATGGGAGGACGTCGAGACGGCCCACCAGGTCATCGGCGAGGCCCGGGAGCGCTACGAGCCACCTGGGTGAAGGTCGCCCGATCACCCGCGGACCTTCTCGATCTCCGAGCGGCCTAGCTGCAGGACCCTCAAGGAGGTCACCAGCACGACCCCGCCGATCAGGTTGGTGACCACGGCGATGCCGGCCACGCGCAGCCACCCGAGGACCCCGAAGGTCGCCCCGGCCTGGAGCCCGGCGAACATGTCGATCGAGACCACGATCACGTGGTTGAGCGGTACAGCGGCCAGCAGGAACGCGATGCCCATGACCGAGGCGAGCTCGCCCAGCTCGGACCGGCTGCCCTGGACCATCCAGGTCATCAGGGTGATCGCCATGCCGGCCAGCAAGCCCAGGCTGGCGGCCTCCAGGTTGGTCCGCTCAGCGTAGAAGGTGGCCGAGTGGATCGCGGTCTCGGCCACGCTCGGGAGCGAGAAGGCGATCAGGAAAGCGACGGTCAGGCCAGCGATGAGGTTGGCGACCAGGGTCACGGCCCACAACCGGAGAAGCGCGCCGATCCCGTCGCGGCCAGCCACGACGGTGGTCACGGGCACCAGGAAGTTCTCGGTGAACAGCTCGCTCCTGCCAAGGTGCAGGGCCAGGAACCCGATCATGAACCCGAGGGCGCCTAGCACCCTGGAGCCTGTGCGGGCCTCGACCACGAGGAGGGAGAGCACGCCCAAGCCCACGTCCAACCCGCCGATCAGGCCGGTGGCCGCCAGGCTGGACGTGCTCCTGTTCAAGCGGTCGTGGCCCTCCTCGATGGAGGCGTGGAAGGCTTCCCTCAGATCGGTGTCGTGGGTCCTGGCCCGATCGGGCGGGTCGACGGCCATGGGCAAGGAAGGTTGGCGGCCCGACACGCATCAAGGTCCTGGCACGCGTCTCGAAGGCCTTGGGTGCCAAGGCGGATCCACGGATCCTCTACCCTGGCTCGGTGGGGATCTCGGGCTACCCAGGGTCGGTGGGCCCCTCGGGCCCAGCGGCCTGGCAGCTGTGATCCTCGATCACCTGGCCGTGCATGGGTGTCGCGCAGATCGTCTGGCTCCACGGCCCGGCACCGGTCTCGGTCACCGCACGGATCGTGTAACGGTAGGGCAGGGGGCCCACCTTGCTCGGATCGTCGTCGGTGTAGCTGGTCGTGCCAGCCGACAGCTCGATCGTCTTGGTACCTGTGCCGGCGGGGTCCGTGCGCTGGAGCTCGTAGGTCGTCAGTGGGCGCCCACCGTCGTCGGCCGGTGGTTGCCACGTGATCACCAGGGTCCCCGGGACCAGGCCCGCCTGGGCCGACAGCTCCGTGGGCGCGGTGGGGAGGAACCGGTCGGTGGCGGCCGAGGCGTCCACCAGGCCGTGCCCGGTCACGTTGTCGTGGCCGGCAGAGCCCAGGTCCCGAGCGGTCTCGTTCATCAAGGCTCTCAGGCTCTCGGCCGACAGCTCTGGGCGCACAGAGAGGATGAGGGCGGCCACGCCGGCCACGTGGGGTGCGGCTGCGCTGGTGCCGCTGGCGCTCGCGTAACCATCGTCGTGGTCGGCCGACAGGCTCCCGATATCGTGGGCCGGCGCGGCCAGCTCGGCCTCGGGACCGGTCGAGCTGCCCGGCCAGGGGTCCATGTGCTCCTGGGTGCCGGTGACGGCGATGACCTCGGGGTAGGCTGCTGGGTACCCGATGCACCCGTCGCACCGGTCGTTGCCGGCGGCGGCCACGAGGAGCGCACCCTTGGAGGCGGCGTAGGCCACGGCGTCGGCCAGGGTGGTCGAGCCTGTCGGGGCGCCCAGGCTCAGGTTGATGATCCTTGCCCCTTGGTCGGCGCACCAGGCGATACCGTCGGCGACCCAGCTGGTCCGACCCTGGCCCTCGTGGTCGAGGACCTTGGCTGCGTGGAACCCGGCCTGGCTGATCCCGGCGATCCCGTGGCTGTTGTTGGTGGTGGCCAGGGCGATCCCTGTCACCCATGTCCCGTGCCCGTTGTCATCGGCGGGGTCGTCGTCACCGTTGATGATGTCGATGCCACCCTGGTAGTCGGAGGTCTCTAGGTCCTCGTGGCCCAAGTAGACGCCGGTGTCGACGATGCACACGTCGACGCTTGGATCCCCGTACGTGAGGTTCCAGGCCCAGGGGGCCCGGACCTGCTGGGGGCCGTACTGGACCGAGTAGAGCTCGTCATCGGGCACGGTCAGGGTCCAGTCGATCATCGGGTCGGGTTCGACGTACCGGATCCCGGCCATCCCGTCCAACCGGTCGGCCAGACCCGAGCTCGGTGCCTGGACGGTGATCCGGCCAAGCTGAGGTGAGACCGAGACCACCTCGCCACCGTGGAAGGTGGTCCCGGGTGCAAGACCCGCTGACACCTGCTCGAGCCCGATGTTGTACCGGGCTGGTTGGCCGGTGTTGGCCGTCGCCGGTGCAAGGCCAGCCGCGGGGACCAGGAGCAAGAGGAGACAAAGGGCAAGGCTGGCGCGTTGGCGAGTTGGCTGGCCTCCCTGGGACCTGCGGTCGGTCATCTCCAAGCCTCGACGAGCCAGCCCACAGCCCAGGCTTAGGCTTGGCGTTGAACCGCTCGTGACAACGGGATGGTCAAGGAGGGCTCAGTACTCTTCCAGGACCTTCTCGAAAATCTGGAGCCCGGCGTCGATGGTCGTGGGGTCCGTGGCGAAACTGAACCGGATGTGGCTCTCGCCCATGGCACCGAAGGCCGAGCCGGGAGCGGTGACCAGGCCGGCGTCGAGGAGCTTCATGGCCAGGTCCATGCTCGTCTCGGGCACGTCGACCTCCGGGAACGCGTAGAAGGCGCCGGTCGGCCGGACCAGGTCGACCCGGTCGATGGCCTCCAAGCGGTCGCTGATCAGGTCCCGGCGCTCCCGGAGCTCGTCGACCATGCGGGTGACGTGATCCTGGGGGCCGTCGATGGCGGCCACGGCGGCGTACTGGGCCGGGGTCTGCGGGGCCGCGTACATGTGGTAGGCCACGATCCGGATCTTCTCGGCCAGGGCCTCGGGGGCCAGCGCGAAGCCCAGGCGCCAGCCGGTCATGGCGTAGCGCTTGGAGAAGGTGTTGAGGTAGACCAGCTTGTCGACCTTCCCCAGCAGGCTGGCGTGGTGCTGGTCGTACACGATGGCGTCGTAGGCCTCGTCGCTGATGACCCAGAGATCGTGCTCGTCGGCCAGCTCGGCGATGCCGTCGACGGTGGCCTCGTCGAGCGTGACCCCGGTCGGGTTGGAGGGGCTGTTGACGATGATCGCCTTGGTGTCCGGTGTGATGTGCTCGGCCATACCTTTCAGGTCGACCTGGAACCCGTTCTCGTGAGGGGTCGGGTACGGTACCGAGGTCGCCCCGCACATCTGGACGTGCGGCCGGTAGAGCACGAAGCCCGGGTCCGGGACCAGGACCTCGTCGCCCTCCTGGACGATGGAGAACAGCGCAGCGAAGAGCGCGGCCGTCGAGCCGCTGGTGACGGCGACGTTGCCGACGGTCGGCTCGGGCCAGCGATCCTGGTACTCGCCGGCGATGGCCTTTCGGAGTTCGGGGATCCCGGCGGTGGGCGAGTAGCGGTTCTTGC
>CAZBKU010000002.1:0-30560 GCA_964492585.1 uncultured Thermoplasmatales archaeon
TCCGAGTCGGGTTTGAGGATCGGTTCGTCCTGGCTCAGCACGGGCCCCAGGTCGGGGCCACCATCACCGCCGCCGACCACCGCTTGGGTCAGCGGGACGATCGCGAGCAGGATGCTCATGAGGACGAGGCCTAGGGTTGGGATGTTTCCTTGGTCTGGCATGTGACAGCCTCCAAGCCACCAGGCCAGTAGCGTTCCACGTCATAAAATCCCATGCTATGCAACCACGTGGTTGCCTCCTGATCGGGGTCCGGGACGGGCCGGTCCCTGCGACGGGCTCTGTGGCGTCCACCCCCTTGAAATAGCAGCACCCTATCCTTGAGCTGAGAGGTAACTGACATGGTGGTCTCCTTCCAGCCGACCGAAGAGCAGGAGATGATCCGCAAGACGGCCCGCGAGTTCGTGGCCAAGCACGTCGACCCCCACGTCGACCAGTGGGAGGAGGAGGGCGATATCCCCGACGACGTCGTCCTGGAGGCCGGCAAGGTCGGCCTCCTGGGCGCGCCGATCCCGACCGCGTACGGTGGCTCGGGCCTGGACGATCTGACCTACGCCATGGTGACCGAGGAGATCGGCAAGGGCTGCTCGTCCCTGCGGACGACGTTCAGCGTGAACACCTCCCTGTTCGGCAACAACATCGCCTTGTTCGGCAGCCAGGAGCAGAAAGAGCGCTACCTGCCCCAGATCTGCACCGGCGAGAAGCGCGGGGCCTGGGCCCTGACCGAGCACCACTCGGGCTCGGATGCCAAGGCCATGCGCACCACGGCCACCCCGGACGAGGACGGCTACCGGCTCAACGGCAAGAAGATGTGGATCAGCGACGGCGACCGCGCCGACCACATCGTCGTCTTCGCACGGGTCGGCCCTCCCGGCGAGTTCGACCCCAAGAAGAAGGAGGAGAACCTGGCCTGCTTCGTGGTCCACAAGGGGGACGACGGCTTCTCCACCGGGACCGTGATGGGCAAGGGCAAGCTGGGCTTGCGCGCCAGCCACACCGCCGAGCTCATCTTCGATGACTGCTGGATCCCCGAGGACCGCCTGGTCGGCGAGGTCGGCCAGGGCTGGGAGATCGCCGAGGCCATCCTCCAGAAGGGGCGCCTGTCGGTGGCCGCCGGGGCCGTGGGCATCGCCCAGGCCGCCTACGAGGCCGCCGTCGACTACGCCGGCGGGCGCGAGGCCTTCGGCCGACCGATCGGCGACTTCCAGTTGGTCCGCGAGCACCTGGCCTACATGCACAAGCAGATCCAGGCCAGCCGCCTGCACGTCTGGAAGGCCGCCTGGATGTCCGACCAGGGCTTGGACAACAGCCTGGAGGTCTCCACGGCCAAGCTGGATGCCGCCGAGATGGTCATGGACGTCACCGAGCGCGCCGTCCAGATCCACGGTGGTAACGGGTACAGCGACGAGTACCCGGTCGAGCGCTACTTCCGCGACGCCAAGATCTGCGGCATCTACGAGGGGACCAACGAGGTGCACAAGGTGATCATCGGTGGGAAGGTGCTGGACCGGCGCTGAACCGCCCGATGCTTTAGGGTCCAGGGGCATGCACCCCCATGCCCCGGGTCGTCGAGCGCGCCCACATCGCCGCCTCGCCAGAGGAGGTCCACGCGTTCATCCAGGACCTCGACCGTTACCCTGAGTGGATCCCTTTCGCCGACGAGGTCACCCGCGTCGAGCACCCCGAGGACGGTGGGGTCGTCGGCACGCGCTACTGGGAGCAGGGCACCGGGGGCGAGAGCTCCTGGGAGATCATCGCTTACGACGAGGGGGAACGCGAGGTCCACGAGGGCGACATCGGCATCGCCACCGTGCGGATCGAGATGGAGATGGCGCCCGACGGGGACGGCGGCACCGACTACACCCACCGCATCGCGTACGATCCCAAGCTTGGCCCGGTGGGCTGGCTCGTCGACAAGCTGGTGCTCGGGCGCAAGATGCGTACAGGGACCCACGAGCTGGTCGCCAACCTGGAACGGATCATCGAACAGGAGTCGTCCTGAGGGGTTTCCCCGACGGGTCCGACCCCGTGGTCCGTCTGCAGCATCGGTCCCTCGACGATCCCTCCCGGCCCACCCTTTTAACCCGCGACCCGTTTGCCTGTCCTGGGTGAACCTGATGCCGACAAAGAAACGAACGGCCAACGCGATCTGGAACGGTGACCTGAAGAACGGGAAGGGCACGCTCTCCACCGAGAGCGGCGCCCTCGACGAGGTCCCCTACAACTTCACAAGCCGCTTCGAGGAGGGCCCCAACACGAACCCCGAGGAGCTCATCGCCTCGGCCCACGCCGGGTGCTTCTCCATGGCGCTTGCCAACCTCTTGGCCGAGAACGGTCACACGCCCGAGACCATCGAGACCGAGGCCACCTTCCACCTGAACCTGGACGATGGACCCAAGCCGACCAAGGTGGCCCTGGTGACCCGCGGCAGGGTGCCCGGTATCGACCAGAGCACCTTCGAGAAGTTCGCCACGGACGCCAAGGAGAACTGCCCGGTCTCCCAGTCCCTGGCGGCCCTGGACATCACCGTCCAGGCCACCCTCGAAGGCTGAAGCCGGAGGGTCCAAGAGAGGCCGGTGGTTTGACCGGCCGTGGCCCTTGGCCTCCGCCTGCGCCGGATCGCCCCCTTCATGGCCTTGGGCCTCGTGGTCCCGGTCCTGTGGTCCCTTGTCGTCGTCGGTCTGCACGACGATCGCCTGGCCACCGTAGAGGACCGGCTCGTGGTGGAGGGCCTACCGGGCCCCGAGGTCCGCCGGTTCTCCGACGACGAGCCGGTGCTCAACGTCACGGTCCGGGCCATCGAGCAGGCCCCCGAGGGATCCAACGTCTCCACAGGGGACACCCTCCAGGTGGTCCTCCCGTCCGAGGCCACCGGCCGGCACGACGTGTCCACGAGCGATGAGCCTCTGTGGCTCGCTTTGGTCCCCGCCGAACGCTTGGGTGGACCCAACGGCTCGGCGACCTGGGAAGGCTACCGACTGACCGACGCGAAGGCCGGCTGGACCTGGGCCTTGCAGGACCAGGCACTTGTCGGCGCCCTCATCCTGGCCCTCCCCAGTGTAGGTGGGGCCCTGCTGGTGGGGTACGCCCTGGGCCTTCCCCGAGGGATCCGAGCCCTGATCCCCGACATCGATGCCCCGCCAGCGGTAGCCGGTGTGCTCTTGGGTGTCTTCCTGGGTGGGGTGATGGCCACCGGTGGCACCGGCACGAACGCCATCCTGCCGCGGGCCTCGGCCGGGGTCCCGCTTCCGGGAGCCCTCGGGTTCGCGCTCCTGGCCATGGCAGCCGTGGGCGCGCTCTGGAAGCGGCCCCGGGTCTTACCCAACGGTGGCCGGACCGCGACCGTGGGTGGGCTGGCCCTCCTGGTCTCGATCCCCGTGGCCCTGCTCCTCCTTTGGGAGGGGCGCCTGGCCCCGGAACGCTTGCTGCTCGATGAGATCCAGCTCACCGCCGCCGTCGGTGCCATCTCCGTGCTCACCGTGGCCGGGACCCGGTGGCTGAAGCTTCGGTGGGCCCGGCTGGCCGCCGGTCTGCTCCTCCTGGTCCCGTCGGGCTTCCTGCTGGTGACCAGCCCGATCTTCCTGGCGGTGTCCCTCCCGGTAGCGATCGTGGGCCTGGCTGGGGCCCGCGACCTGTTCGGACCGGCCTTGGTAGCCTCAGAGGGCTGATCTGGGCGTTCCGAAAACCACGAACCCCACCGGACCCCTTACCCGGATGCGATGAGCCGCTACACCCCCACCCACAGCATCGTGGCCCGCAGCGTCGGCCTCCTGCTGCTCTTCTTCGCTGCCCTCGGCGCTTGGGGGTCCAGCCTGGTCGGTCCCCCTGGGCTCGATCCGATCTTCACGACCAGCGACTGGCTCAACCTGCTGACCGTCGTGGCGGGCCTGGGCTCCTTGGCCGTCGGGACCCTGGGGGACGACGAGCACGCCCGGGTCTACAATCTAGCCTTGGGCACCGCGCTGGTCGGGCTGTCGACCCTGGCCTTGGTCGCCGAGGATCTGACCATGGCGGCCCTGGCGTTCAACCGGGCCGACGCGTTGCTCGACGGGGCGATCGGGCTGGTCCTCCTGGCGGTGGGGGCCAGGGCCGATCCGATGGCCCCGTACCCGACGGCCTGATCCACCAGGGACCAGCTAGGCCCCGACCGACGCCGGGCGGCGATAGCGCTGGATGAGGAACACGATCGCCCCGATGATCGGCAAGAGGAGGATCGCGGACAACCAGGCCACCTTCGACCGGGTGTCGAGGTCGCCGTCGAAGAGGAGCACCCCGGCCAGCGCGTCGAGGATGATCGCGACGTTGAGCCCCACGTTGGCGACCGCCCCGAGGACCCCGTGGTCGGGCAGCAGGCCGTGGAGCAGCCAGGGTTGCGGTTGCATCATCCCCCTATCGTTCGTGGTCACACAAATGATTTATGGTACATCCAACGATGGGGGAGATGGAGCGTGAACCATGCTCAAGCAATCCCTGGTCGCCAAGACGTTCGGCTTCGTGTTCCTGGCTGTGGGCCTTCTCGGCTTCGTCAACGACCCGATCCTGGGTCTCTTCGAGGTTAACCCGCTGCACAACATCGTCCACCTGCTCTCCGGGCTCCTCGCTCTGGGGGCCGGGTACGGTAGCGAGGCGTACAGCAAGATGTACAACGTCGGCTTCGGTGCCGTCTACGCCTTGGTCACCCTGCTCGGGTTCATGGGGGTCGGGTTCGTCGTCGACCTGTTGGAGCTCAACACGGCCGACAACGTGCTCCACCTGCTGATCACCGTGGCCCTGTTGGGTGCTGGCTTGAGCCTACCGACCGACGAGCCAGGGGCAGCCTAGGTCTGCCTTGCGCCGCGGGATGGGACGACCGTTCAACGTCTCATCGAGACCGTTCAAGTAGGAGCAGGGCAAGCGGGGGGTATGCGCGACCCTCGGCGGACCCGGCTGCCCCTGGCAGCCCTGCTCTTGGCCCTCCTGGCCGTCGGCGGGACGCTTGTCGCTGCCGGCGGGATCACCCGGTTCCCGGTGGCCGCCCGAGGCCTGGGTGCCGTCCTGCTGGTCCTGGCTCTCGTCCTGGGGGCCCTGGTGGCCGGCGGGCCCTTGAGCGCGCCCAGGTCCGAGGGTGCCTAGGCTACCCCTTGATGACGCCCATGGGCGCCAGCTTGACGACCTTGTTGGAGATCCCGGCACCCTGGCAGACGTCGACGACGTTGCTGACGTCCTTGTAGGCCCCCGGGGCCTCCTCGGCGGCCACCCGGTTGCTGGCGGCCTTGACGATGATGTTCTTCTGGCTGCGCAGGTCGCGGACCAGATCCTCGCCTCGCCAGGTCTTCTTGGCCTGGGTCCGGCTCATCTGGCGCCCGGCACCATGGCAGGTCGAGCCGAAGGTCTGCTCCATGGCACCCTCGGTGCCCGAAAGCAGGTAGCTGCAGTTCCCCATATCGCCGGGGATGATGACCGGCTGACCCACGCTGCCGTAGTCGGCCGGGACATCTGGCTGGCCGGGGCCGTGGGCCCGGGTGGCGCCCTTGCGGTGGATCATCAGCTCGCGACGCTCGCCGTCGACCTCGTGGGTCTCCTTCTTGGCGATGTTGTGGGCCACGTCGTAGACGATCTCGATGCCCATGTCCTCGGCGTCGCGGCCGAAGACCTTCTCGAAGCTCTTGCGGACCTGGTGGGTGTGCACCTGCCGGTTGCAGAACGCGTAGTTGATGGCCGAGCACATGGCCCCGTAGTAGTCCTGGGCCGGCTGGCTGTCGATGGGTGCGCAGGCCAACTGCTTGTCGACCAGCTGGTCGGTGAAACCCCGGTCGCTGCGCTCCATGGTCTTGAGGAAGTCGGTGCAGATCTGGTGCCCGTAGCCGCGCGACCCCGTGTGGATCATCACGCACACCTGGCCCTCCTCCTCGATGCCGTAGGCCTTGGCGGCTGGCTCGTCGATGATCGCCTCGACGCGTTGGACCTCCAGGAAGTGGTTGCCGCCACCCAGCGAACCGATCTGCTTCTTGCCGCGATCTTTGGACTTCTGGCTGGCCTTGTCCGGGTCGGCCTCGGGGTGGACGCCACCGTGCTCGATGTGCTCGGCGTCGCGCTCCCAGCCGAAGCCGTGCTCGATGAGCCAGGGGACCCCGTGCTCGAGGACCTGGTCGAGCTGGCTGTGGGAGAACTTGACCCGGCTTGCGGTCCCGACGCCCGAAGGGCAGTTGTCGAAGAGGACGTCGGTGAGACGGTCGAGCTCCGGGGCGACCTCGTGGGCGGTCAGGTCCGTGCTGAGCAGCCGGACCCCGCAGTTGATATCGAAGCCGACGCCGCCGGGGCTGATCACACCCTCCTCCATGTCGAAGGCAGCCACCCCGCCGATGGGGAAGCCGTAGCCCCAGTGGATGTCCGGCATGGCCATGCTGGCCTCCACGATGCCCGGCAGGGTGGCCACGTTAGCGACCTGCTCCATGGCGTTGTCCTCGAGGATCTGGTCGAGCATCGCGTCGTTGGCGTAGATCCGACCAGGGACGTTCATGCCCTGCTTGTAGCTGGTCGGGATCTCGTAGGTGAACTCCCCGGTCTTGTCCAGCGGGCCGTCCCAGGTCATGGTATACGGGCTAGGCTAGACCCGGGCCCTTTATGGGCCTTATCCCGACACCGGGGCCGACGGGTGGGCGGCGTGGTCACGCCGCAGCCGCTGGAGCAGAGGGCGAGCCGGGCGCTCGACCCGCTTGAGGCCCACCAGGCCGGTCGTCCAACGGATCCGGTTCTCGAGAGCTTGGATCCGGGCAGCATCCTCGGCTTCGACGGCCACGATCAGATCGAAGCTCCGGTCCTTGTCCCGCACGACGCTGAAGACGCCGGTGTGCTTGCCGACCGCTGTCTCGACCGACCGCTCGAACCCCGGGGCCGCGTTGATCCGGAAGACCGCTTTCATGCGTACATCACTCGCCTGGTATCCCATCGGCGGTCAGCAAGCATGGTGTTTGGCTCTGCTAGTTACGTGCAGATCCGGGCCAACATCGCCCAACCGGACGGAGCGTGGAGCCGCGATCCCGGGAGGAGCCCTGGCGAACCACGAAGTGGGTGTAGGCGCAGCAGAGGTCTGTGCTGGCCGGCACCACGGTACGGCCAGCACCCGGGCCATGGGACGCTCCTGGCCGGCTTTCTTTCCGCAACAGCTTCCTTTGGCCGGGATGGGAGGCCGCAGGGAACGGCCTACGTCCGTGCTCGGCGCCAGCCGAGCATCCGAGGCATGGAGAGCTCGTCGGCCCGTTCTCTTTCGCAACCGTTTCTCTTGCGGGCCGACGAGGCAACGATGCCTCGACCAAGAGAAAGGGTTAGATGTCGAAGATGACCTCGACCAGGGCCGGGTCCTCCTCGATGGTCAGCGCGTGGTAGGTGGTGGCCTTGATCTCCATGAGGTAGCCGTGGCGATCCTCGTCCCACGTCTCGCCATGGAGCCTGGCGGTCAGGTGCCCGTCGCCGAGGTCGACCTCCGCGTCGACGGGGATGAAGCCCTCCATCTGGTGGAGGAAGTTGAGCTCGTCGAGCAGGTCGACCACCAGATCATCGACGGTGCCGGCCTTGATCTCGATGATCTCCAGGTCACGGGCCTCGACCTCGCCGTCGGGGCAGACCAGGTGGCCGAACGCGGCCAGGAGCTCGGCCAACGCGTCCTCTAGATCATCGCCGGTGGCTCGCAGGCCGACATCAGCGGTGTGCTCGAGGACCTCCCACGGCATGGAGGCCGGCACCGGGGGCTTGCTTGAAGGCCTTTGCCCGCCGACGGCGCAGCCTCACCGCCGAGCCTAGAGAGCACTGGCCTCAAGTAGGCGGTCGCGTTGTCCCGTCCGATGCGACGGGCGCTCCTCCTGGTCGGCCTGCTCCTTCTGGCAGGCTGCACCAGCCAGCCGGCTCCCACCGACCAAGACCAGCCGGCCTACGCTTGGAGCTCGACCAGGGTGGATCTCGACGGCGACGGGCGCTACGACCACGTCAACCTGACCCTGGTGGCCAGCCAGGCGCCGGTGGCCAGCCAGGAGGTCGAGGTCCTGATGGATGGCTCGCCGGCCGACCCGGTCCAGGGGTTGGGCGGGGGCCCCTGGCGGCCCGGCCAGGGCCTCCTCTTCACGTGTCCAGAGGGGATCCACGAGTACCAGGTGCTGATCGACGGCGAGCTGCGCAAGCTGGTCGTCCACGAGTGCGGGGTCGAGGTCCCGGTGGCGCCCCCGTCCTTCGAGGGGCGCGTGGTGGATGGGGACGCCGATGGCCGCAAGGACGCCGTCCAGCTCAGCCTGGTGAGCGGGGGACCGATCGATCCCCGCAGCCTGTCCGTGACCGTCGACGATCGTGAGGTCCGGGTCTACGCCACCGCTTTGAAGAGCCGGGTCGCCGGGGAGCCGCTGGGCAACGGGTCGCGGGTCTACACGCCCTGTTGGCCGGGTGCCAACCAGGTGAACGTGACCTGGCGAGAGAACGCCCTGCCCGGTCTGCAGCTCTCAGGGTGTCAAGCTCACATCCCGGGGGTCGACGCCCCACTGGTCGTGGACCAGCTCGATGTGGACGACGATGGTGTCCAGGATGGCTGGCGGTTAACGCTGGCTGCCCCCAACGACGGTGGTTTCCCGTTGGAGAACCTGAACGCGACCTGGGACCGGACCCGCGCCCAGCTCAACGGGTCGGTGGGCCTGACCCCGCCACCCGAGCGGTGGGAGACCGGTGAGGGCCTGGTGGCGTCGTGCCCGGCCGACGGGAGCCACGCCTTCGCCCTGGCCATCGGACCCACGCCGGTCTTCCAGGGCCTGACGACGTGCGAGGCCCCGCCTGGTCGACCGTTGCTCGAGCTGGGCCTAGCAGCCGAGGACGACATGCTGAAGGCCACCCTCCTGCTGACCCGGATCGACCCCCTCAACGCCAGCCGGCTGGTGACCGCGGATGGGGAGACCGTGGGCCAGGGGAGCTGGGGGGTCGGAGAGGAGCGAGTCATGGGCTGTCCCGGTGGGAACCTGACGCTGGTCTACGAGGACCGGCTGGCCTACCGTGGGCCGGTCCCCTGCTAGCGGTTCAACCCTCGGACCTCTCATCAGCGGCCTGCTCGCGGGTCTCCTGCTTGAGCTGCTCGAGATAGTGCTCAGCGAAGTCCTCGAGCGGGACCAGATCGAGCAGACCGTTGATGAGGTCGTCGTAGGTCGCCCGGCCCATCTTGTAGCGCGTCAGGCGCTCGTGGGTCTCGGGCTTGACCGGGATGGTCTTCCAGTCACCCATGTTTCAACTGGAGTTCCAAACGTTATAACAGTTATAAGGTTGTCTGAAGACGGCTGACGTTCGGTCGACAGGGCGGGGGCTGAACACCATGAACTGCCGCTTAGGCTCGCCCCTTGGTGCCGCGGCCAACCGAGCCCCGCCAGATCAAGACCTCGCCGAGGACCAGCGTCGGGAGGCCGGCGGCGACCATACGCCAGTGGTAGCTGGAGCGTCGGTCCTCGGCCGCCTCGACCCGGTCGGCCTGGCTCTCGGCGCTCGGTGATACGTGGGCCTCCCAGACCTTCTCCCGTTCGACCAGGGGCTTCTGGACGGTCCACGGCACCGGGATCCCGTCGACGGTGGGGTAGATCTCCTTCCAGAGCACCTCGTAGGTCTGGTGATCGACCACGGTGCCGGTCACCGGTTCGACGTGGACGGTCCGTTCGACGGCGCGGTACCAGGTCAGCCCGTCCTCTGGATGGAAGAACTGGTTGCCGTGGTAGGCCTCGTAGACCAGAAGCTCCAAGCCTCCCCGCTCGACGCTCCCCGTCAGGGTGAGGTTGTCGTGAGCGCCGGCATAGACGCCCTCCTCAAGCTCCCAGGGCACGGCTAGGTAGATGTTGCGGGGGGCCTCGCGGAGGTAGGGGGTCGGCGGGAAGCCGGTGCGCACGCCCTCTTCCTCGGTGAGCTCGTAGTCCTCGTGGATGGTGAACGTGAAGCGGTCGCCGCGGGGCGAATGGGGTCCCTCGACGGTCTGTTCGAACCTCAGGTCCTCGCCGGCCTGGGCCAGCCGGACCCGGTCCGTGCGGGTGGCCTGCTGCCAACCCTCCCCGGGGGACCAGTAGCGGATCGCCTCCTCGGTGGTGTGTTCCTCGCCGGCCTGGGGCCCCAGGGACTGGGGCACGATGGCGAACGCCAGGGCGCCGGCTCCTGCGACCAGCAAGACGCCGATCACGATCTGGCCGGCCCGGAGGGCCAGCGGCCACGTACCACGCACACCTGGTTGGTGGAGGGGCGCCTTCAAGAACGTTGTGGCGGGCCCCTTGACCGACCCAGTCTAGAGTTAAGACGCCAGCGAGGGTTGACGGCTTAGGGATACCATGACCGACTGCCTCTTCTGCAAGATCGTGGCCGGCGAGATCCCGGCCCAGACCGTCTACCAGGACGACGACGTGGTGGCCTTCCTGGACATCAACCCGCTGGCCAAGGGCCACATCCTGGTCATCCCGACGACACATGCCTCCCGCCTGGGCGAACTCGACGACGCGACGGCGAGCACCTACTTCGCCAAGATCCCGGCGATCACCCAGGCCGTCGAGGACGCCGTCGGTGCAGACGGGGCCACCCTGGCCTGGAACGACGGACCCGCCGCCGGGCAGGAGGTCGACCACACCCACCTGCACATCGTGCCACGTTGGACCAGCGACGCCCACGGCCCGATCCACGCCCTGTTCGGTGGCACTGAGGACCTCAGCGACGAGGAGCAGGCCAAGGTCCAAGAGGCGATCCGGGACCGGCTGGGATGACCAGGTTGTGAAGCCCCCACCCATGGCTTCATAGGGCTTGGCTTCCCGCCGGTCAATCATTCATAATTCACGGAGAAAACCTAATAACGGGGTCTTCGCTGCTGCGGCCGTGACCGGTCCAACCCGTCCACGTATGGTCTCGGCGGCGACCCTCCTGCTCGCCGGCCTGGCCGTGGCCCTGCTGCTCTCCCCTGCAGCCATCGCCCAGGAAGGCAACCACACCGCCGGCGAGGACGGCCACGGGCACCGCGCCTTGGAAGCCGGCGAGGACGTGGACATCCGGCTGGTCGCCGCTGTCGCCGGGGGAGCCGCTCTGGTGACCTTCGGTGGGGGCATGCTGGTCCTGACCGGTCGCCAGGTCAGCGACCTGCGCATCCACCTGCTCCTGGGGATCACCGGCGGCCTTCTGCTATCGATCGCCTTCGTCGACCTGCTGCCCGCCGCACTTGAGAGCGATCACGGCACCCGGTGGACCATGGCCCTGGCCCTGCTGGGTTTGCTGGGCTTGCACCTGGCTGTCGGCGAGCGCCACGGTCACGACCACAGCGGGCACGAGGCCCACGCCCACCACGAGACCAGTCCCGTGCACTCGGGCCAGCTGGCCCTGGTGGCGTTCCTGGCCCTAGCCGTCCATCGCTTGGTCGACGGGCTGGTCCTGCCCGCCGCCTTCGCCGCCGACACCAGCGCCGGGCTGGGTGCGGCCGGCGGGATCCTGCTCCACCAGCTGCCCGATGGCATCGCCGGTGCCTCGCTCTTCGTGGCCGCCGGCTGGTCGAAGGGCGACGTGGCCAAGGGGCTGGCCACCCTTGCCCTGTTCACCCCGCTCGGCGCCGGGGTCGGGCTCTTCCTCACCGGGATCTCGGGCATCCTGCCGCACTTGATCGGCCTTGCGGCCGTCACCTTCATCTTCGTGGCCTTGGCCGAGCTGCTTCCCGAGCTCGAGAGCCCCCGGTACCGGTGGGTCGTGGCCGGCGGGTTCGTGATCGGCTACGGCCTGCTGGTGCTCCTCGAGCTGGCCACCGGGCACCTCTGACCCGGCGCTGACCCATGCACCTCCCGAAAGAGCCAAGTGGGACCACGCCGCCATCCGCTATCGTGGTCCTCGACTTCCTGAAGAACCTGTTCGGCGGCGACGAGATGGACCCCTACGAGCGCCAGGTCCTCGAACAGGAGCACCGCAAGCTGGGCGGCAAGATCGCCGCCAAACGTGACGAGCTCTCCGGCGTGGAGACGACCAAGTCCAAGAAGAAGATGAACCCTCGCGCCAAGCAGATCATGGCCGAGATCGACCGGATGAAGAAACGGCAGCGGGAGATCGAGAAGCAGTTGGGCGGCAAGCCCAGCGGCCAGACCAAGTCGCGGCGCAAGCGGCGCTCGAAGCGCTGAGGCTACAACCAGCCACCGATCGTCGGCAGGTCGAAGAAGTCCGGCTCGTACGCGGCGGCCAGCCATCTCTTGTCAGCGGGCACCCTCTCGGCCTCCAACAGCGGGACCCGCAGCGCGATGCCGGCGGCCACCTCGGCCAGCAGCTGCTCGACGGCTTCCTCGATCGGTAGCGAGTACTCGGAGGCGTCGACCAGGTCGAAGGCCGAACCCATGAAACATTCCAGCCCCACCAGGCGCTCGAGCACGTCCCTGGCCGGTCCCTCCAGGCGCGGGGGTGGTTCGGGGATCTGGACAGTGTCAAGCGCCTCGGCGGCACCGTCCTCCTCGAACCGGAGCCGCCGGATCCCCTCGTCCTCCCGCTGCCAGAGCCGCCAGTCGAACCCCGGGCCGGGGAGGACCATGGTCGGGACCACGGCCAGGTCGCCCTCGAAGGCGGCCAAGGCCTCGTCCCAGGCCGCCTCGGTGATGACCGGGTCCTCGAGGGCCTGCTGGCGCGCTTCGTCGGGATCGTGCCAGACGCCGGCCTGGCGGGCCAGGCGCTCGAACTCGGCGTGAGCGGCGGCCGCCAGCTCGGCGTGGTCGGCCAGCTCGACCGGTGGGACGGTCCGGGCGGCCAGACGCAGGGCCTGCGGGATCGGCGACGGTTGCAAGCTCTCGCCAGTGGTCTCTGGGTCCAGGCCGGGGCAGACCCGGTCGGCGTAGACCTCGACCCGCCGGCCGAAGTAGACGTGGAACGGGAACAGGCGGCAGTGACGGGGCCGGTTCTCGTAGGAGGTGCACGCCCGATCCTCCAACAGGACGCACCCACCGCAGCCTCCCTGCAGCGGCAGCCGACGTCCCCCCTGGGGGTCGACGCCGACCTGGGTCAGGCCGGTGTCCTCGTGGATGGCCTGCCACTCGGTGGGGGTCACGTGGGGCGGGTAGGTGCAGCAGAAGCCGCAGCCAGGTAGGCAGGCGAAGGCCTCGTGATCGAAGGCCAGGGTCGCGTGCTCCTGGAGCCAGGCGGCCGCGTCGGTCGCCGTCACAGGAGGCGCTTGACCGGCCAGGGCTAAGTAGCTGCCGGTCAGGGAGGCCCTGGCTAAGGAGGGACCACGAGGACCCAAGAACCCTCGAGTGAGTTATGAGTAGTTATCATATCTTGATATCTCTTCCTACATCTTCGTATCCTCCGGGGTCTGGTCCTTCGGGGCCAGGGCTAGGTCTCACCGAGGGCCGTCTCGATCTTCTCCCGCTGCTCTTCCAACCACGGCGGCAGGACGAGCGAGCCGCCCAGAGCGTCGGCGGGCTCATCGGCCATGAACCCAGGACCCGGGGTGGCCAGCTCGACGATGTGGCCGCCGGGGTCGCGGCTGTAAACCGAGCGGAAGTAGATGCGATCGATCACCTCGGTGGCGCGGTGGCCGGCGTCGTGGAGCGACGTCTGCAGGGTCAGCTGGTGGTCGTCGTCCTGGGTCCCCAGGGCCACGTGGTGGACCGCGCCCGGACCCATCCGGGCCGGGTCCGGCGAGCCAGGCAGGAGCAGCAGCACGGGTCGGCCGTCGGGAGCGAGCACGCGCGCCGGTGCGCCATCGGCCTGCTCCACGGTCAAGCCCAGGACCTCCTGGTAGAACGGGAGACGCTGATCCACGGCGCCGTAGATCCCGGCGTGGTGCAGGGCAGGGCCCTCGCGGTCGCCCTCGTAGAGCCGGAGGTGGAGGCCATCCGGATCGATGGTCTCCAAGCATGGGCCGTAGACGTCCCCGGTCTGCTGGACCGATCGGTCGTGGCCGGTCAGGCGCTCGGCTGCCTCGTCGAGGGGGAGGTCGGCCGGGAGGTTGAGCCCGACGTGCTGGGCGCTGTCGATACCGGGTCGTCCGGGCCGGGGGCTTGGCCACTCGAAGAAGGTGATCGTCGTGCCGGGCGTGCCCTGGGCATCGGCGTGGTAGGTGTGCCGGGACTCTGGTGCGTCGTGGTTGACGGTGTTCTTGACCAACCGGAAGCCCAGGTCGGCGTAGAAGCCCGTGGTCGTCTCCCAGTCCTGGCAGACACAGGTGATGTGGTGGAGGCCCATGGGCGGCGCCGGTGGCATCGCTACCCTAGCAGCGGCCCGGACGAAGAGGTTGACGGAGCCCCTTGCCACCGGACGTAGGCCTCGGTGTTGTGCTCGGGTGGCTCGGCCGGGGCCATGCGTGGGGCCGGTGGGTGCGCCCGACGCCCCCGAACCGCTCGCGGACGTCGTCGATGTCGACGCCGGGGCCGTCGATGTGGACCACGTCCCCACGGGCGACCTCCCCTGGTTCCACGCGGAGTTGGAACACGCCGGCGGTGCTGTCAGACCCCGGGGATCAGGCGACCGACGCGCCGTTCACGGATCATCGCTGTGTGTCTCGGAGATAAGACGATGGTTCTTTATCAAAATGTCGAAGCTCCGTTCCATCTCTTCATATGTCGATATACTGACGTATCAGGGTCGGGAGGGGGTCGCCCGGCTGATGGATGCCCGGCAAGGGCCCTCACCGGTAGAAACCCTTAGGGTAGGGGCTCCTTTGGAGGCGTCGTGCGCGTCCACGTCGAGGTCCACGGTTGTGCCACCACCCAGGCCGAGGGGTCCACCCTCCGGGCCCTGGCCCAGCGCGCCGGACACGCGCTTGTGGACCAGCCGGCCGACGCTGACGCCGTGGTGCTTGTCACGTGCACCGTGGTGGACACCACCGAGCGCCGGATGCTCGAGCGGATCGGTGACCTCAGCCAGCAGGTCGACACCCTGGTCGTCAGCGGGTGCATGGCCTCGGCCCAGGAGGCCCGGATCCAGGAGGCCGCCCCGCACGCGCTGATCCTCCCGCCGGGCAACCTGGACCAGTTAGGCCCCTTGCTTGAGGAGGGTCGCTTCACGCCGGCCCCGGTGGACAAGGCCGGCCTGCCGCGCACCATCGAGGACGGGATCGCCACCATCGTGATCAACGACGGCTGCCTGTCCAAGTGCAGCTTCTGCATCACCAAGCTGGCCCGTCCAGGCCTGCGCTCCTACCCGGTCGAGAGCATCGTGGATGCCGTCCGGGAGGCCACCGAGCGCGGCGCCACCGAGGTCCGTCTGACCAGCATGGACACCGGCGCCTACGGTCGCGACCTGGGCAAGACCCTGCCCGACCTGCTCCAAGCGGTGGCCGAGGTGGACGGAGACCACAAGGTCCGCTTGGGCATGCTCAACCCGTTCCTGGGCATCCCGTTCCTCGACGAGATGCTTGAGGTCCTGGCCGGCCCGACCTACTACGACTTCCTGCACATCCCGGTCCAGTCCGGCTCGGACACGATCCTGGACGACATGGACCGTCACCACACCGTCGAGGACTTCGAGCACGTCTGCCAGCGAGCCCGCGAGGTGCTCGACGAGCCGACCCTGTCCACCGACGTGATCGTGGGCTACCCCACCGAGACCGAGGAGGACCATCAGGCCACCGTCGACCTGCTGGAGCGCACCCGGCCCGGGCACGTCAACGTGACCCGCTTCTCGCCCCGACCCGGCACGCCAGCCTTCCGGCTGGAGGAGATCGACGGGTGGCGGGTCAAGGAGCGCTCCCGGGAGCTCTCCAAGGTCCGTGACGAGCTGCAGAACGAGCACCGGGCGCGCCTGATTGGCCGCACCGTCGAGGTCACCGCTGTCGAGCACATCGTCGATGGGACCACCCAGTGCCGGACCGACGCCTACGACCCCGTGGTCATCCCGGCCGAGCTGCCCGTCGGCACGCGCCTGGTGGGCCAAGTGACCGGGGCGACCAGGGCCCACGCCGAGGCCGAGCTCGTCGAGGTCCTCGAGCCTGGTCCGCGGGCTGTGGCCTGAAGCCCCCTGTTCCGACCAGGAAGGCTCTAGTAGACCCATGAGCCTGGACTCATGTGAACATCCATTCACTTGTCCGGTGCCTCGCCGATGAGACCCGGTTGACCGTGATCCAGGAGCTGGCCACCGAGGAGGAGCTGTGTGTCTCCGATCTGGTCGACCGGACCGGTAAGGAGCAGACCAACGTCAGCCACCATCTGGCCGAGCTGCGGACCTGCGGCCTCGTCGAGGGGCGCCAGGAGGGCCGGTTCGTCAACTACCGTCTGGCCCACCCGCGCCTGGGCAACGTCGTGGCCGACCTTGAGGCCTTGGCCGAGCACATCGCGTGCACAGAGCCTGAGGTCTGCCTGACCCAAGGGTGCTGCTGATGACAGCCCGGCTCCCGGGAAGCTGGCGCCCCGAGCTGGCCGAGGCCATCGCCACCTTCTCCCTGGTCCTGGCGGGCTGCGGGGCGATCGTCGTCGACAGCCTGACCGGCCAGCTCGGCCACCTGGGCATCGCGTTGACCTTCGCCCTGGTGATCTGCGTGATGGTCTACGCCACCGGGCACGTCTCCGGGGCCCACATCAACCCGGCGATCACCGTGGCATTCGCCGCCACCGGACACGTCCCCTGGCGTCGGGTCCCCCGATACATCGGGGCCCAGGTGGCCGGCGGGATGGTCGCCGCTGGCATCCTGCGCAGCTTATGGGGGGCCACCGCCCTGCTAGGGACCACGACCGTGGCCCCGGGGTTGGGGGTCTGGCAGGCCGTGGTGCTCGAGGTCCTGGCCACGGGCTTGCTGGCTTTCGTGATCGCCAGCGTGGCCACCGACGCTCGCGCCCAGGCTCCGGCTGCCGGTCTGGCCATCGGTCTGGCCGTCGGGGCCGGCTCGCTCTTCATCGGGCCCATGACCGGCGGCAGCCTGAACCCCGCCCGCTCGATCGCCCCGGCCCTGGTCTCCGGCCAGCTCACCCACCTTTGGCTCTACCTGGCCGCCCCGGTGGCTGGTGCGGTCGTCGCCATGGGGCTCTACGAGGTCGTCCGAGCTGGGACCAGCCCCCACGTGGGCCGGATGCAGGAGACCCCAGAAGCGTCCGCAGAACCCGTCGAGGTGACCCCATGACCGAGCAGGCCGGTGACGACCCGGTCCGGATCTACTTCGCCTGCGTCGGGAACAGTTGCCGTAGCCAGATGGCCGAGGGCCTGGCCCGCCGGATGGGCGGGGAGCAGGTCGAGGTCAGGAGCGGTGGCTCGCGGCCTGCCGGCCGGGTCTCACGCAACGCCGTCACCGCCATGGCCGAGATCGGCATCGACATCAGCGACCAGACCTCCGATCCCCTAGACAACGACTGGGTGGCCGGGTGCGATCTGGTGGTCACCATGGGCTGCGGGGAGGATGCCTGCCCGGCCTTCCACGAGGTCGAGCTGGAGGACTGGCCACTGGAGGACCCGGTGGGCCAGGATCTGGCCACGTTCCGGGAGACCCGGGATGAGATCGGCCGACGGATGCGCGGGCTCTTCGACCGGTTGGGGATCGCCACGAGGACGTAGGGCCCATCGGGCTAGGAGGCATGGGGGGAACCAGCCGCGTGCCGACCGGTGAGCTTGATCGCCAGGACCAACCCCCAGAAGACGGTGGCCAGGACGTTGATGGCCAGGAACGCCCACTCCTCGATCACCCAGCTCCGGACGCCGAGGAAGGCCAGACCGAGGACGTTCATCCCGGTGAACGCCCAGCCGAAGTCGCCGGCTTGCCGGGTGCGCAGGAGCTGGACGGCTTGGGGCAGCGTGGCCGCACCCAAGAGCGTGGCCCCGGCGATGGCTAGGATCTCGCTCAACGACGCCCGCCCTCCGCGCCGAGATTCGCCGGCGTCGAACACCGAGCGGCGGTGGAGGTGGCCTGCCACCGATCGAGCGGCGTGCCGGGGACCCGGCGGCGCTTGGCTGCCTCCTGGGGTCGGACCCGGCTGATCAGCTCGGCGATGATCGCCTCGCGATCGTCGACCAGCATGTCCAGCGAGCCATGGAACGTGGATCGGCCATGGAACATGGATCGCACGTGCCTCGGCCTGGGGTGCCCTGCCCGGACCTCAGATCCAAGGGAGTTCACGGCCAGACCTCCTGGTATCGAGAGGGGCCTGGCCAAATCAGTCCGAAGGCGGGGTCGCTGCCGAGCTTCGACCGGTCGGGTGCCTCGATGGGCGTCATGATCGAACCTCGTGGAGGGGGTGACTGATGCCGACGGCCTGCTCGACATCGGTCCATGTGCGCACGCGCAGAGGGTTGCTGCGCGCTGGCACGTCTTTGTTGTACGGGTGATCCATCAGAAGGCTCATCGAACCGTCCGCGGCGGCCATCAGGACATTGTGGGGCGAGTCGTCGATGAGGAGGTCGTACCCGAGCTTCCGGGAGGCCTCCATCACGAGCTCGTGGTGCGGGATGTCGTGGCGCTCGAGGAAGAGCTCGGTGACCTCCCGGCTCTGCTCCCCACGGGCGGTGACCACCTCGACCCGGTGCCCGGCGTGGACCCAAGCGGCCATGACCTCGGCAGCTTGGGGGTCGCGCGGTGGCCGCCGGTGGAGGACGGGGTCGGTCTCGATGTCGTCGAGGACGTCCCGCACGCAGCGCCACGTCAGGTCCTTCTCCCGGACCGCCCTGTACTGGAAGAAGTCCCAGTATCGTAGGCCCTCCTCGGCCAGGTCGATGCCGTGGGCATCGCGGAAACCTCGCAGGATGTAGGGGATGTGGTCGAAGAGGACCCCGTCGAAGTCGACAGCGATGCGCAGAGAGGTCTCAAGGGGACGAGCCTCTCCGGGAGGATCCACGCCGGTGGTGGGGCCACGGGCTGGCTCGTCGGTGCCTTGGCCGCGATCGCGGCGAGACGTGGGAGGAGCGTCGGCTCGGCGCGTGGGGCCGGCCCGGCGGACCCGGTCGACGGGGTGCGGCCCGAGCCATGTGCCGAGCCCGCTCACCCCGTTACCTATCTGCTCTCGGTGGTTCTGTGTCATGCAGGCTGACACTGGACCTGCTGGACCATCTATACTTTCGATGGAAAATATAGAGGCCTCTATATCTCCTTGAGAGGGTCGCCGCCCCGGTCACCGTCGCCGGCCCGATCCTCGGCCCCCCGCCACTTCGGCCACCACCTCCTCGGCATGCGCCCAATCGCGGACACGCAACGGGTTGTCCTCGGCCGGGTGGTCCCGGTTGTAGGGCTGGTCGAACAAGAGGGCCCTGCAGCCCGCGTCCACGGCCCGGTCGACGTTGATCGGCAGGTCGTCGACGAGCACATCCCAGTCCGTCTTGTGGTGGACGCCCATGTGGATGTCGTGGTGGGGCACGTCGTTGTGGTCCAGGAAAAGCTCGACGCTCTCCCGGGCACGGGTCGGCCGGGAGGTGACGATGTGGACGATCAGACCCTGCTCGTGCCACCCACCGAGCACATCCAGGGCGTAGGGATCCAGCGGTCGGGTCCGGTGGATGGGCTCCTGGACCTCCAGGTGACGGAAGACCTCCCAGATCTGATCCTCGGAGAGCCCGGCCTGGCGGACGGCCGGATGCTCGGAGAGGTTCCACTGCCAGCTCTCCACCGGCGAGATGTCCACGCCGTGGAGCTCCTGGAACCCCCGGATGATGTGGGGGACCTGGTCGAAGAGGACACCATCGAAGTCGATGGCCAACCTCAGGGCGTCGCCGTCGGTCACGGGGGTTGGTAGCTGGTCCTCCTACTTGAGCCACGGGGACGCCTCCCGAAGGGACCGGCGGCTACCCGTTCTCCTCATCGATCGGCTGGAACCAGGCGTCCAAGAGGTCGTCCAGGGTGGCGTGGCAGGCCTCGAACCGGTCAGGCTGGGAGAGCATCTCCTCGAGGGTCTGGATGTAGGGCCCGTCCTGGCCCAGGTCCCCGGGGCTGGCCTCGCCTAGGTGTTGGACGTCAGCCTGGTCCATCTCCAGGTGGAACTGGAGGCCCAGCACGTGCTCCTCGTAGGCGAAGGCCTGGTGCTTGCAGGCCTTGCTCCGGGCCAGGTGGACGGCCCCCTCGGGCAGCTCGACGGTCTCGGCGTGCCAGTGGAGGACCTCCTGGCCGTCCTCCAGGTGCCGACCGACCGGGTGCTCTGCGGCCGCCGGCGTGGTCTGGATCGGTGCCCAGCCGACCTCGGGCTGGTCGGCCTCGACGACCGTGCCGCCGAGGACCTCGGCGATCAGCTGGGCGCCCAGGCAGACCCCCAGGGTCGGGATGCCAGCCTCGATGGCGGCCTCGATGAGGCTCCTCTCGCCGGGCAGCCAGGCGTGCTCCTGCTGGTCGTGGACGCTCATGGGCCCGCCGAGGACGACCAGCCCATCGACGTCGTCCAGCTCGGGCAGGGCCTGGTCCTGGTAGAGCTGGGTCCGGGCGAGCTTGATATCGTTCTGGAGGGCCCACCAGCCGATGTGCCCTGGACCCTCGAAGGGCACGTGCTGCAGGACGTGGAGACGCCGGTCCATGGCAGGAGAACGTGGCTGGGGCTCTTGAGTCCAGCTATCAGAGCGCCGGCCCGATCCAGGCATCCAGAACGTTCTGCAGGCGCTGGTGGGCCTCCCGGAACCTCTCGGGCGGCTCGATCATCTCGGAGACCGGCTGGACGAAGGGGCTGTCGGTGCTCAGGTCCTCCGGCCGGGCGGCAGCCAGACGGGAGACGTCCGAGGGACCAAGGCCCAGGTCGAACTGAAGCGCCAGGACGTTGTCCCCGTAGCTGAACGCCTGATCCGAGGCCATCTCCGCGGTCGCCAGCTCCGTGGCCGCCGGAGGGATGTCCAGGACCCGGGTCGACCAGTGGAAGCCTTCGAACACCGACGGGAGGAAGGAGACCGCGTGATGCTCGTGGCCGGCCTCGGTGAGCTCGACCGGGAACCAACCGACCACCGGGGCCTTGGCACGGTCGGTGCTACCGCCGAGAAGGTGGGCTAACAGCTCGGCCCCCCGGGCGACGCCAAGGACCGGCAGCCCGTCCTCGATGGCCTGTGTGAGGAACACGCGCTCGTCCTCGAGCCAGGGATGGGTCTTGTCGTCGTTGGGCACTGGGGGAGCCCCGATGACCGCCACGGCGTCCAACGTGCCCACATCTGGGAACTTGTCGCCTTGGTCCGGGATGGTGCCTGCGACGTCCATCCCCTCCCGCAGGGCCCACCATCCGATGTGCCCTGGCTCGGTGTAGGGCAGGTGCTGGATGATGTGCAGACGAGGGGGCACGCCTACCGGTTAGAAGCTCAATGCCCATAGTCGTAGTGTGGCACGGGACCCCGCGGGAGCGGCGTTCGGTCCATCCCGAACGGCTCTAGAAGGACCTTATACGCTGCCGGGTACCTGGGACCGATGAGAGCTACCCCCGGTCTCATACCCTTGGTGCTGAGCCTGACGATCCTCTCCGTCGCCGGTCTTGCCTTGGCCGACGGTGATGCCTCCACAGCCCAACAAGCCCACGGCGACATCTACCTCACCGCCCGCGAACCGACCGACGAGGTCCACGACCCTTGGAACACCACGATGGAGGCCCTCAAGGCCGACCACTCACCGGTCGTCCGGGCCCTCCAGACGCCGGAGGAGGCGGTGGCGATCACCCAAGAGGAGCACGAGGCCATGCGACCCTTCTGGGACACGATGAGCGACCACGACGCGCTCCTGATCGAGGGTGATCACTGGGAGATCCTTCTCATCATGGAGGGCCACGGTGACGGTGATGACGACACCGCGGCCCGGCCCGTCTCCGGGGACGCCAGCTCGGGGACCGCGGGCCAAGCACCTATGCGCATCGTGGCCAGCCACCCCCCGCCTGGCGAGCCAGCCACCCCGGCCCTGGTGCTCACCCGCGCAGAGCTCCAGGAGCGCTACCCGCCGGCGGCCCTGGCCCTGGAGACGCCCGAGCGCCTGGTCGAGGTCCCCGAGGGCCAGGAGGCCCACATCCACCAGCTCTACGAAGACCTCGAGGCCGGTGGGTACGCGGCGTTCGAGATCGACGGCGAGGCCTGGATGGTCTCCATCGCCGAGGCCGCCCCGGGCGTGCCCCCGTCGGGCGACGCCGCGGCCACCGGCGACGTGGACGCCCAAGGCGAGGCCACCAGCGACGCCAGCTTCCTGGGCCTGGCGGTCTTCCTCGGGGTCTCCGGCATGGCTGCCCTGGTCTGGCGGCCCCGCTGAGCCTCACGATGACCAAGGTCCGACCGTCGAGCCGTTCCCCACGCGTCGCCTCCCATCCTGGCCCCGACGGCTCGGACCTCGGCAACACCCCCGGGAGGGGCAACCCTCCCGGGCCTCTCCTCCTCACCCGATCGTCACCCGTTCACCCTCGACCATGTAGTGGATCTTCTCGGCCATCTTGCAGACGTTGTCGGCGCACCGCTCGAGGTACCGGGCGATCATCATGTAGTAGGCGTAGGCCTCCAGGTGCTGGGGATCCTCGGCCATGTGGGTCAAACACTCCCGGAAGATCGACCACCGGAGGTGGTCCATCTTGTCCTCCCATTCGATGAGCTGGTCGAGGTCGAAGGTCGCCTCGTCGTGGTAGGCCTCGAGCACCAGGGCAAGCATCCGGGCGGTCGTCTCGACCATCTCGGGGATGTGGACCAGGCTGTGGAAGTGCTCGTCGTACCTCCACTGGGTCGTGATCTGGGCCAGGTCCTTGCCGTACCGACCGACCCGGTTGATGTAGGTGATCAGCTTGAGCGCGGCCCCGATGGCCCGCATGTCCCTGGCCATGGGCTGTTGGCGAGCGACCAGGAGCAGGGCCTCCTGCTCGATCCCGTCGTCTAGGTCGGCCAGCTCATCCTTCTTCCTCAAGACATCGTTGGCCTTGGCCTCGTCGAGCTCGACCAGGGAGGTGGCCCCTTCCTGGAGCATCCACTCGGCCAGGTCGGCCATCTCGTTGACCCTGGCTTTCAGGTCGGCCAACTGCTCGTCGAAAGCTCGGCGGGCCCGGGTGCCCGGGGCCACGTTACGCGGGGAGGGATCCTCGTCCATGGTGTCAGTCTCCTGGGGTCAGCCGAAGCGGCCGGTGATGTAGGCCTCGGTACGGTCGCGACGGGGGCTCTCGAAGATCTGCTCGGTCTGGCCGAACTCCACCAGCTCCCCCATGTAGAAGAACGCGGTGTAGTCCGAGATCCGGGCGGCCTGTTGCATGTTGTGCGTGACGATGGCCACGGTGTAGTCTTCTTTGAGCTCGACGATGAGGTCCTCGATCTTCCCGGTGGCGATGGGGTCCAAGGCCGAGGCGGGCTCGTCCATGAGCAGGACGTCGGGCCTCACTGCGATGGCCCGGGCGATGCACAGGCGCTGCTGCTGGCCGCCGGAGAGGCCTGTGGCCGGGTCGTCCAGCCGGTCCTCGACCTCGTGCCAGAGATGGGCGGCCTCCAGGGCGGCCTTGACCTCGGCGTAGAGCTCGTCCTTGTCCCATCGCTTGTCGAGCTCGAGGCCATAGGCGACGTTGTCGAAGATCGACTTGGGGAAGGGGTTGGGTTTCTGGAAGACCATGCCCACGTGCCGACGGAGCATGACCGGGTCGACATCCGGTCCGTAGATGTCCAACCCACCCAACCGGACGTCGCCCTCGATCCGGGCGCTCTCGATGAAGTCGTTCATCCGGTTCAGGCACCGCAGGAAGCTGGATTTCCCGCAGCCGGAGGGACCGATGAACGCGGTGACCCGTCCCTTGGGGACCTCCAGGCTGAGGTCCTTGAGCGCGTGGTTGTCCCCGTACCAGAGGTCCAGACCTTGGATCTCGAACACGGTTTGTTCGGTGGGTCGGTCCATGGCCGTCTCGATCCTGCCGGTGGGCTCGACAGGCGGGGGCTGGCGGGCGTCGGTGCCGGGACTGGCTTGGGTGGTAGGCGTCATGGTCACCACGGGGATCGATCCTTGAAGCGGTTGCGTATCAGGATGGCCACCAGGTTGAAGCTGAGGGTCAAGAGCAGGAGCACGACGGTGCCGGCGGCGGCCAGGTCCCGGAACTCGGGCTGGGGGTTGGCCGCCCAGTAGAAGGTCTGCAGCGGGAGGGCCGAGTAGAGGGACATGGGCCCGTCGGGCAGGAAGAAGACGGCCGTGGCGCCGCCGACGATGATCAGGGGCGCGGTCTCCCCGATGGCGCGGGCCAGGGCCAGGATGCTACCGGTCAGGATGCCTGGCAGGGCCGCGGGGAGGACGTGGTCTTTGACGACCTGCCACCGGCTGGCTCCCAGACCGAAGGCGGCGTCGCGGACAGAGCGGGGGACCGCCTTGAGGGCTTCCTCGGTGGAGACGACGATCATGGGCAGGCTGAGCAGGGCCAGGGTGCACGCCCCGGCCAAGAGGACCTGGCCCCAGCCGAACCAGCGGACGAAGATGACCAGGCCCAGCAGGCCGAAGACGACGCTGGGGACGCCGGCCAGGTTGGCGATGGCCGTCCGGATCATCCGGTTGAGGCGGGTCGGCTTGGCGTACTCGTTGAGGTAGATGGCCGCGCCGATGCCCAGGGGCAGCGTGAGGCCCAGGGTGAGCAGGCCCAACCAGATCGAGCCGACCAGAGCCGACTTGATCCCCGCCCTGGCTGCGTCCCGGGCAGGGAAGCTGGTCAGGAAGCCCCAGTCGACGTAGGGCAGACCGATGGCAGCGGTGCGCCACACCAGCCAGCCAAGCATGAGGGCGGCCAGGCTTGAGGCCACGGCGAGCAGGCCGCGGCCGATCCAGCCCTTGAGCTTGCGTTCGGTCGAGAGCTCCTCGAGCTCGATGGCACCCGGATCGGTCACTCGTAGACCTCCTGGTAGCGCCGGATGATGCGTTGGGCACCCACGTTGATCACGAACGTGATGACGAACAGGACGAGCCCCACGGCGTACAGGGAGTAGAACCGGGGGCCCGCCTGGACGATGTCGCCCTGGGCGGTCTGGGCGATGTAGGCGGTCATCGTCTGGATGCTGGCCAGGAAGTCGATGGCCATGCTCGGTCGGGCGCCGGCAGCCAGGGTCACGGCCATGGTCTCACCGATGGCTCGCGCGAACCCCAAGAGGGAGCCGGCGATGATGCCGGAGAGCGCGGCCGGCGTGGTGACCTTGGTGGCCACCTCCCACTTCGTGGCTCCCAGGGCAAGGGCGCCGTGCTTGAGCTCCTCGGGCACCGCCGAGATGGCATCCTCGGCGATCGAGGTGATGATCGGGAGGACCATGAAGGTCAGAACGATGACCGCGTTGAGGGCGTTGAAGACCTCGGCCCCCAGGTGTTGCTGGAGGATCGGCGAGATGACGACCACGGCGAAGAACCCGAACACGATGCTAGGCACGCTGGCCAGCATCTCGATCGTGGGTTTCAGGACGCCGCGGACGCGCCTGGAGGCGAACTCGCTGAGGTAGATGGCCGTTGCCAGACCCAGGGGGATGGCGAAGAGGGACGACCCCACGGTGACCATGAGGGTCCCGTTGATCAGCGGGAGGATCCCGTAGATCCCGCTCACCGGCTCCCAGTTGGTGCCCGTGAGGAAGGCGATCACGCTCACGTCCTCGAAGAACGTCAACGAATTGGTGAGGAGGACGTAGAAGATCGCACCGGTCACGACGATGGCCAGGAAGGCCGCCAGGAAGAGGACCCCTCGGATGGCCATCTCCTTGTAGCGGGCGACCTCGCGACCCACGCCTGAGGACAGCTTCTCCTCTAGCGTAGGACCGCTGCCGAGGCTCTCTGCGGCACCGGGCATCAGGGCTCGCCCCTGGAAGGTCGCGCGGAGAGGGGCGATCGACGCCGACCCCCTTGCAAGCCAAGGCGCTTGGCCGACAGCACGATCCAGACCAGACGTTCGCCTCCGCATACCCCTTTCCTACTGATGCTCTATAGTGATATAGAGACTACATAGAGTATAGAGAGGAGTGGATGGCAGCCACGTCAGCGTCAGTCGGTGGCCCCGCCGCTCAGACGAGCCCGCTGCTCATCGAGGGTCGCCTCGTCCAAGGAGACGTAACCGACCTCGGGGACCAGCTCCTGGCCATCACCCATGGCGTACTCGAAGTACGTGTGGAGCGGCGTGCCCGGCGTGGGGACCCCGTCGGTGACCATGAAGATCGGTCGAGAGAGCGGGGTGTAGCTCCCGTCCCCGATGGTCGCCTGGGAGGGCGTGACGGGGTCGCCTTGGCCGTCCTTGATCGGGACGACCTTGAGACGGTCCCGGTTCTCATCGTAGTACGCGAACCCGAAGTACCCGAGCGCATCCCGGGATTGGGCCACACCCTCCACCAGGACGTTGTCGTCCGCGCTGGGGGTGTAGTCCTGCCGGGGGGCGGCATCTTCACCGAGGATCTCCTCGACGAAGTAGTCGTAGGTCCCGGAGTCGGAGTCCGGGCCGAAGAGGGTGATCTCGCGATCGGGCCACCCCTCCCTGACGTCGCTCCACGTCTCGGCCCGGTCGTCTGGTCGCCAGATATGCTCGAGCTCTTGGATGGTGAGGTGGTCGACCCAGTCGTTCTGGGGGTTGACGGCGACCGTGATCCCGTCGAAGGCCACCTCCCAGGTGATCGGTTCGATCCCGTTGGCTTGGCAGGTCTGGATCTCGCTCTGCGTCAGCTCCCGCGACATGTCGCCGATGTCGATCTCGCCGGCGCACAGCTTGGAGGCGCCGGCCCCGCTGCCGCCGCCGGCGACGACGACCTGGATGCCCTCCTTGGACATCTCCTCGGCCCATGCCTCGGCGACGGGGAAGACCGTCGACGAGCCGGCCTGTTGGAGGACCTGGCCGCCGCCGTCTCCGGCGCACCCAGCCAGGGCCACGCTGGCCATCAGGAGGGCAGCGAGGACGAGCCGTCCCGGAACGGTACCGACTTGCACCTTATCGCTCATGTCGTGCGCGAGGGTTCGTCGTGACACGAACCGCCGAGGCCACCGGCACGACTAACCCCTTTCCCACAGAATCTCCAACCCCTCCATAGTAATCTATATTCTATGTAGAGCCTAAATATACAACAGACAGGAGCGTGTTGGACAGATATGGAGCTCCGCAAGGTCCAGCTCACCGGCGGATCAAGCCTCACCGTCACCCTCCCCAAGACCTGGGCGGACAAGGCCGGCCTTGAACCAGGGGACGTCGTCGGTTGCACCGAGCAGCCCGACGGCAGCCTGGGCATCCAGGCCCACGCCAAGGGGGACCGGGCCGTGACCCGCTACCGGATCGATGCCGCGGGAGTCACCAGCGAGTACCTCTTCCGCAAGATCATCGCGGCCTACCTGATGGGGTACGACGCGATCGAGGTCGACGCCAACAAGCCCCTTTCTGCTGAGGCGCGCCAGTCCATCCGACGGGCCGTGACCCGGATCATGGGCTTGGAGGTCATCGAAGAGGACATGACCTCGGTCACGGTGCAGGACTTCCTCGACCCCAAGGAGTTCCACGTCGACAAGGCCCTTCGCCGGATGGACATGCTGACCCAGGCCATGCAGCAGGAGGCAGAGATCCTGCTCAAGGACCCTGAGACCTCCACGAGGGACTCCCTGCGGGATCGCGACGACGAGGTTGACCGGCTGTACTGGCTGGTCAACAAACAGTTCCACGCGCTCTTGCGAGACGTGAGCTACGCCAGCAAGATGGAGCTCTCACCCAGCCAAGCCCTGAACGTCCTCTTGGTCGCGCGGATGACCGAGCGGACGGCCGATCACGCTGACCGGGTGGGCCAGGAGGCCGTCGAGCTCCCTAGGACCCGGGAGCGCGACGTCTTCATGGAGGAGCTGGCCGAGGCCTGGCGCCGGGCCAGCGGGCTGTTCGCCGACGCCATGGCCACCTTCCGCAAGCGCGATTCGGCCGAGGCCGATGAGATCATCGAGAAGGCCAACCGCTTCCAGGACGACCAGGCCGCCTACCTCAAGAAGGCCACCGACTTCGGCTCTGAAGCCGTGACCCACCTGGCCTTCATCATCGAGTCGATCGGCCGGACGGCCGCCTACGCAGCCGACATCGCCGAGGTGGCGATCAACCACAAGGTCGCCAGCACCGACGACGCGTGAGACGCCCACGAAATATTCATACCTCAGCATCCGATGGCGGCGGTAGGTGCATCCGTGGGCCTGAAGGAATGGATCATCCCCCAGGACGACAAGTTCTTCGACATCCTGGATGAGATCGCCAGCAACGGGGTGGAGGCGGCCGCCGCCCTTGAAGAGCTCCTCCAGGATGGCGGTGACGCCCGGGTCCGCTACGAGAAGATCAAGGAATACGAGCACCATGGCGACGAGCTTGTCCACGACATGTACGAGCTCCTCAACCGCTCGTTCATCACGCCCATCGACCACGGGGACCTCGCCGAGATGGTCAGCGGGCTGGATGACTTCGTCGATTACATCGACGCGTCGGCCAGCCGCATCACGCTTTACAAGGTCGAACCCACCGAGGGCATGCGATCCATGGGATCGTTGATCCGCCGTCAAGCAGATCATCTTCAGGACGCCGTGCACGCGCTGCGCGATCTCAAGGAGCCCAAGGCGGCCGAGCGGGCCACCATCGAGGTTCACTCCCTGGAGAACGCGGCCGACACGATCCTCAACGAGTCGCTGGCCACGCTCTTCGAGGGGGATGATGCGATCCACATCATCAAGCACAAGGAGGTCTACGAGAACCTCGAGACCGCCACGGACGCCGCCGAGGAAGCCGCCAACATCATCGGCGACATCCTCATGAAGAACGCCTGAACCGGGGACCTCGATGGCTTTCGAATGGTGGATGACCGTCGTCGGACTCGCCCTGCTTTTCGACTTCTTCAACGGGGTCAACGATGCGGCCAACAGCGTGGCCACCATCGTGGCCACCCGGGTCCTTACCCCCGTGTCCGCGGTCGCGTTGGCCGCGGTGATGAACCTCGCGGGACCCTTCCTCTTCGGGACCGCGGTGGCCAAGGCCGTCGGATCCGGCCTGGTCGACGTGAACATCCTGACGACCAACGTGCTCGCCGCCGCCGTGCTCGGGGGCATCTTCGCCACCGCTCTGGCCACGGCCTTCGGGCTACCGATCTCGGTCTCCCACTCCTTGGTCGGCGGCCTTCTAGGCGCCGGCTTCGCGGCGGCCGGGGTCGGCGCTCTGCTTCTGCCGACCGCCGGTTCCCTTCTCGTCGCCGGCGAGTGGATCGTCGGGGGTTTCGTGGCCGGTGGCCTGCTCGGTGTGGTCGGGGGGTCCCTGTCCGGCTCCGAGCAACTGCGCATCCCGGGCTTCGTCGCAGGGGCCGTGGGGGCCACCTTGGCGCTGGTCTACGGCATCGCCACCGGTGCCGTAGCGCTCAACAAGCTGGGGGCCACGCTCATCTTCATCGTCTTCTCGCCGTTCATCGGGTTCCTGGGCGCCTTCGCCCTGGGCACCATCATCATCTGGATCTTCGGTGGTGCCGACTCGCGCAAGGCCAACTGGTGGTTCCGCAAGCTCCAGCTCCTCTCGGTCTCGGCCTTCTCGCTCTCCCATGGGACCAACGACGCGCAGAAGACCATGGGCATCATCGCAGCCCTGCTCTTCGCCAACGGGGTCATCGACACGTTCTTCATCCCGACCTGGGTCATCATCGCGGCGGCCGTGGCCATCGCGCTGGGGACCTTCATCGGTGGATGGCGCGTCGTCGAGACCGTCGGGCACCGTCTCACCAAGCTCGAGCCCTACCAGGGGTTCAGCGCCGAGACCGCCGGGGCCAGCGTCCTCTTCTGGATGGCCAGCCTCGGGGTCCCCGTCTCCACGACCCACGCCATCACCGGGTCGATCATGGGCGTCGGCGCCACACGCCGCCTGACCGCTGTCCGCTGGAACGTGGCTCGGCACATCATGGGCGCCTGGGTGCTGACGATCCCGGTGGCCGGTGCGGTGGCCTGGATCGTCTACGAAGGCATCATCTACGTCCTCTGAGCCAGCAGGTTCGCCGGACGAGCCGCTCCCCACCCCTAAGGACGCTACCGCTTTTTTATCGGCTAGATGGGGACGCTAGCTCCGAACCATCAGGGACGTAAATTCTTTATAGAAGTTTGAACACATGTAGGAAGCGAGGTGACGAACCATGTTCGGTAGAACCCCCTTCGGAAGCTCGTTCGGCGACCTGTTCCGCGACGTCGAGAAAGAGTTCGATCGTATGGACCGCCGGTTCGAGCAGTTGCGAGAGGCTGCCAAGAAGCAGCACAAGGGCGACGGCCCCATGGTCTACGGCTGGACCATGAACATCGGCCCCGACGGTGTGCCTCGCATCCAGCGGTTCGGCAACGTCGGCGACTCCGAGGGTGAGCTCGAGGAAGGTTGGCGCGAACCCTTCGTCACCAGCTTCCTCGATGAGGACAAGAACCTCGTCCGGTTCACCGCCGAGCTGCCCGGTGTCCAGAAGGAGAACATCGACATCGAGGCCTTCGACAGCGGGCTCAAGCTCGAGGCCACCGGCACAGACCGTCGGTACAAGACCACGGTCCCGGTGGACCACCTGCTCGACCCGGCCACCGCCGATGCCAGCTACAACAACGGCATCCTCGAGGTGGCCATCGAGCTGGCCGAACCGATCAAGCCCGAGGGCAAGAAGGTCGACGTCCGTTGACCCCACCGATCCGGCCCGGGGCGGCGCGCCCCGGACCGCGCCGCCCTGGTCCCGCGGGAGGGCCCCACGGCCCTCCCGATCACCCTCCCCCCCCCGGTATGTGGTGCTGGCGAGAT
>CAZBKU010000003.1:0-24721 GCA_964492585.1 uncultured Thermoplasmatales archaeon
CCCCGATGCGACCGACGCGCTGCGCCGGGCCAGGAAGCGGGGTAGCGTCCACGACATCATCAACGAGGCCGATCTCACCGGTTGGGAGACGGGCCGTCAGGTCAACGGGTGTAGGACGTGGGCTCGGGCTCGGGCTCGGGTCGGTAGGGGGGACAAGCCGGCGGGCAGATCGTCCCACGGAACCACGTGCCCACACCCCTCGCAGGCGACGCCGTCGGAGCCCGGGCGGTACGACGTGCAGGCGTGCGGCCTAGGATCAGGCTCAGAGCCGAGTTCATAGCCCGGCTTGCGGGTGGCGATGTGCCAGCGGTGGAACCAGCGGCCCACCTCGTACACGAAGCCGGCGACGCACACCGTCAGGGGGAAGAACAGCACCGCCAGCGCGCCGACGATGAAGATGCCCTCGAGGATCCTGGTCAGCGCCTCCATGTCCCAGCCCCCTCACTCGTAAGCCACGCTCATCACGCCCTCGATCATACGCGACCACGTGACCCTCGTGTAGGTCTGGGTCGTGGTGACCTTGGTGTGGCGCATGAGCTCCTGGGCCAGGCGCAGGTCGCTGGTCGAGTCGTTGAGCTCGGCGCCGAACGTGTGTCGCAGCTGGTGGGTGGTCACGTCCAGGCCGGCTGCCTCACCGACACGGCCCACCCACGTCCAGACAGTCGTGGGGGTCACGTGTCCTCGCCAGCCGACTCCGGGGAAGATCCACCGCTGACCGGGCTGGGTGCGTGACGCCGGCGGGTTGCTTCCCCACCAGGCCAGCGTCTGAGCCACGACCGGATGGACGGGGACGGTGGCCACCTTCGGGCCCTTGCCGACCAGGCGCAGCGTCGTCCAGTCCTCGTTGAGCCCGGCCCACTCCAGCTGGGCGATCTCCGCCCTTCTCAGGCCCTGCTGCTGGCCGAGGAGCACCGCCAACCCTTCTGGCCCACGGTCCCAAGCCCTGGCTGCGGCGAACAGCGTCCGGGCCTGGTCCGGTTCCAACGCCCGGCAGATCGGCGCCGCCTCGGACGGGACCCTGACCACGTGCCAGGTGGGGTCGAGGCCATGGGCGTCCTGGTGCCAGCGCACGGCCTGGCGCAGCTGGATCCTGGCCGAGCGGTGCAGCGGGACTCGGGCCTCGGCGAAGGCCAGCAGGTCGTGGGCGGTGATCACGTCCAGGTCCCCGCCCCATCGCTGCAGCCGGTCCAGCCACCCCAGGTAGTCGGAGATGGTCTTGAGGCTGTGGCCGTGAGCGGCGAGATGGTCACGGGTGCGGGCAAGGTCGGTGTGGGTCACGTCGGTCCCCCTCGTAGTCGCTGGGGGTGACGGGCACCGTACGTTGCGTGGTTGTCGAGGCGCTATCCCCCCAGCGAGTCATATACAAGTCGGTTCGAGCAGTTCCAGGTTTCAGTCGTCGATCAACTCGGGCGGCACATCCATGCCCTGCCGCTCGAGCTCGTCGGCCAGGGCCCGCCGGATCAAAGCGGTGACCCTGGCCTGACGCTTCGTGCCCAGAGCGGCGACCGGGCGCCCGTCGAGGTCGAAGCCCTCCCCGCAGGCGCACAGGCGAGCGGCGGGTTGGTCATCGACGCGCACGATGACAGGGCTGTGGACGTGGACGTTGGCGGGGCCGGAGTGGCCGGGGCGGCAGGTCACAGGTGACTGCAGGCGCGGTCGACCTTGATGAGGTCGCGCCGGTCGACCCTCTGGCTGGTCCAGTCCTTGTCAGGGGCACTCGGGTGGGACGCGTGGAAGGTCACGATCTCATAGTTTTCGAGCGTGCGTGCGACCACGCCCTCGGACCCACCCGGCATGTAGAAGTGCATGCCGACCCGGTGATCCCTGTCCTTGGCCCGGACCACGTCGCCGACCTTCAGACTGGGTGTCTCGGCCTCGGACTTGTCGGTGATGGCGCGGACGGAGCGCGACGTATCGCCACCGATATGGTCGTCGGCCCACCGCTGCGCTTCGGTACGCGTCTCGAACATGCCGTACCGGATCGTGCCGTATCGAGCATCGTTCTTCGCCACGATGTACTGAGCCACAGGTCTCCTCCTTGATGGTCCGCTGCTGGTTCGCTGCTGATCATCGCCGGTGGGGGCGAGGTGACAATCGTCCTCGCCCCCGCCGGCATCGTCCAAGTCCAAGTCCGAGGCGCTAGATCACGCCCCGGGCCTTGGCCGCCACGTAGGCAGCCGTCATGGCACAGGCCGTGTCCTCGTCGCCCCAGTTGTGGGCCTGCTCGCTCACCTGGGACCCTTCCCGGATGGCGTCGGCGAGGGTGTAGCCCTCGGTCAGCACACCCATCTCGATCTCGCCGAGCTCGTCACGGAGCTGGTCGACCTGCGGGGTGATGACCTGGTCGTGGGCATCGGTTACTGGCATCTGCTTCACCTCCTCTCAGAACGGCGTGTAGGTCGTCGGCGGGGAGTGGTCGGGCGGGGGCCGGAACTCCAGGTCGAGGTCTTGGGCCTCGAGCCAGTCGGCGATGGCCTCCCGGGTCCAGCGGTGGGAGTCGTTGAGGTGGATGAGCAGCGTCGTCAGGGAGAAGGGGGCGTAGCACTCACCGCCGGTGACCTCGGACACGTCGACCGGGCAGAAGACCTTGACGCCCATGTCGGGCACGGCCTGGCTGAGCTGGTGACGCACCGTCTCGCCGTCCACCTGAGGCGATGACGGGGAGGGTGACGGAGGGTTGGAGTCAGCGCTCCCGTTAGCGCCCCCGTAGACGATCTCGTAGGCGGTCTCCGTGCTGATGATCTGCTGTTGCAGCAGATGCTGCGCCTTCACGACCTTGTCGAGATGGCTCAGTTCCTGTCCCCCACCGGTGAAGTGGGCGACCGTCTGCTTCTTGCCGCCCCTCTTCCTCCGGGTGCGGTAGGGGCGCTTGGACTTGGGGTGGAAGGCCTCCGGGTTAGCGGGCCAGTACGAGGACACCCTGACGATGCCGCCGTGGTCGTCGAGCCACACGATCTGGTTGTCACCGAAGGGGGTGATCCTCGTGGCGTAGTTGTTGATCGCCCTACGCAGCACCACTGTGGTCGGTGACTCTACTGACGGGGACAGGGTGAACGCCCCGGGTGTGTGGGCCATGATCCGCCGCTGGAACACGGGGGTGTTGCACCCGGCGAGGCTGAACAGGGCGGCGGTGTTCTGATCCTTGGACATCTCCTTGGCCAGTAGGCTGCCCGGCCGGGGGTACACGACAACCACCGACGAGTGCAGCCGCACGGCGATGTGCCCATGGACCAGCCGCAACAGCCTCGTGTTGTTGGCCAGCGTCCGGGCATACAGCCACTGCCCGTGGTTGAGGTAGTGGCTCGCTGACGTCCAGTCGATCACGTCACTGGGGGTTGGGGGGTTGAGGCAGTGGCACCGAATGGCGTCGGGCAGGTCACCAATGAACATGTGGACACCCCCCCTCCTATTCCCGGCACGTGTCCTGGTGGGCGTCGATCCACTCCCACAGGCGGGCGGCGGCGTTGGTGGCGCCCTCCTCGCCGTCCTCATCGGTGTGGGTCAGGAAGATGTAGGCGAACCAGTCGGGGGGCTGACCCTCACCATCTTCACCTTCACGACCTTCGTCGGTGATGCCCAGCACCTGGCGGGCGTAGCCCGGCCAGTTGGTCAGGGGCGCCATCCAGTGCGGGCGACGCCCCGTCCCCATCATGAACGGCGTGGCCGGCATCCCCGTCGCATACGGTGCCCAGCCCAGAGCACAGCCGACCGTGCCGCAGTCGGCGGGGTGCTGGCCGGCGACGTGGGCGGTGAAGTCGACACCACTACTCGCATCATCGTCTTGGTCTTGGTCTTGGCTCTGCACCCACGTCGCCATGTGGAAGTGCTCCGGGTACTCGCTGGCCACCTTCTCCAGGGTCAGCGCCAGCATCCTGGCCCGCTCTACCTGCTCGCAGGTGGGGTCGTCTCGTGTCGTCGGTGCCTCGGGCATGGTGATAAGCCTCCTTGCCAAGAGGGTAGCGTCGCAGGTCCCGGGCGGTGCGTCAACGATCACGCTCCCTGTCCATGACCCTTGCCCCTTCACTCCACCTTGGAGACCTCCAGCAGCGAACCGCGGGTGGTGGTCTTGACCCGAGTGGCCATAGCCCGGGCCATCCTCCAGGATGCGCCGAGGTCTTGGGCCTGCTGCGCCAGGGCCAGCATCATCATCGCCACCGGCTCGACGTCGAGCTCCAGCTGACTGATGACGCTTTCGATGTTGCCCTTGGCGGACTCCAGGCGCTCATTGTCCACGCCCCACAGGGAAAGGACCTTGGCGGCGATGCAGTGACCGGTGACGTCGCCGTCCTCGTCCCGGTATACGTTGCGGCACGGCTCGTTCAGCGCCCCGTTGGGATCGCAGTAGTCATCGCCGTACTCTTCCACAGCCCAGCGCAGCAGGTCCTCAGCCCGGTCGGCGGTCAGCATGTCGGTGGTGGTGTCGGTCATTGGTGTCGCCTCCTTGCCTTCGTCGCTGCCAGGTGCAGCTCTGTCCATGGCCCCTTATCCACATCCTCGGTCCACTGCCCCCGCCGCCGCCTCTCTCAACACGGCTTCATACCTGTCATTGGGCGGCCACGTCTCCACCTCGGCATAGCCCTGGCCCACCGCGATCCGGGCATATAGCCTGCCCCCTCTGCCCATCCTGATGTGGGCCAGGTATCGGCCATAGGGATCGTCGTGCGGGGCGGTGGCCGGCTCGATGGTCACCCGGCGCCCGGCCAGTATCTTCCTGGCCCAGTCGGCTGCCCGGTCGCCGGCGCACGTGCCCAGCTCGGGGGCGTCGATGCCCACGATGCGGATCGAGGGATCAAGGCCGGCGACCCTGACGGTGTCGGCGTCGATGACCTCGGTGACACGGGTGTGGGTCGGGGGATGAGGCGGTGAGTCGGTGGCGGTGAGGGCAGTGGGGGCGCAGGCGGTGAGGGTGAGGGCCAGGACCGCAGCGCAGATCACAGGTTCTCCTCCACCCAGTCGGCGATCTGCTCGAAGCTGTACTCCTCGTCGTCGTTGAGGTCGGCGAGCTTCTCGGCCTGAACGCCAGTCAAGCCGACCTCGTCGCACAGGGGCTTCGGCGGGTAGCTGATCTCCCCTTCGCGCGACCCATACACGGCCTTGATCAGGGGGTCGGTATCGTCTCGCTCCCACCCCACCTCGAGCACGTCGCACAACACGCCGAGGCAGCAGAACTTGTCGGGCTCCGGCTCCCCACCAGGGGGCTGTTTGTTGCTTCGCAGCGCACCGTTGCCCTGCAGGTAGCGGCCGCTTCGCAGTGCCGTGATCCACTTGTTCTTGACGTCAGTGTCCATGTGTCTCAGTCCTCCTCGTCCTCGTGCCACACGCCGAACGCTCCAGCCTCACCGTCGTTGCCGATCCAGCATCCGTGCGGGGCGAAGTGGTCGTTCAGCCACGCCTCAGCATCGTCGGCTGCCCAGGTCAGGTTCTCGTTGACGGCCAGCTCATTGGTTGGGTCGAACCCATCCGGCGTATCGGGTGGCGGCAAGTCGATGTCGGGCTCGGGGTCGCCATGTCCGGCGGCCACCACCACGCTGCGGATGAGGTCGGCGTCCCCAGCATCACGTCCCCGCCAGCCCAGACTCCCCGCCAGACTGATGACCTCGGCGTTGAGCTCGTCGGGTGGGTAGTGGGCGTGCTCGAAGATGACGCCTGGGTCCAGCGTCTCGGGGATCTGGTCAGGCATCGTCGTCCTCCTCACGCATCTCCTGTTCCTGGGCGTTGAACCACTCCAAGATGTTGCGGTAGGCCTCGTGCACTGTGGGATGGTCGTGGGCTGCCCCGTAGGCGGTGAACACATCGACCTCCTCGCCGACGACGGCGGTCATGCCCACCAGCGATGCGTCGTGCAGCACATGGACGTTGAACGTCACGCCCCCGTGCCACACCACCGCTACCCCCAGCCCCTCGTTCGGCACGATCATCGGGTTGTCGCTGCGCATGTGGCCAGCCTCCTATCCAGCAACCAAGTCGGCATGCTCGGCCACTTTCTGCTGCTCGGCGGCGCCCCACAACCCCAACGTCCACAGATGATGGCCGCAGAAGTGGAAATCAGCGCCGTGCAGGTACACGTCGAACGGTGCGCCGGCGGGGCAGTTGGATGCGTTGCAGGTCGGCATGAGGATCACCAGTTCCCATGGATGGCTGACTCGACGGCCTCGCCCCATGTGCTGCCGCCGTCCTGTTCGATCTGCGCTCTGAGCAGCAGGTCGTCGGCCGCCTCCTCGACGGGGAGGTCCAGAGCGGGGCCCAGATCCCTGATGGTCTGCTCGATGCCGTGATCGTTGCAGGAGTACAGGTCGTCGTCGCTGACGCCGTGGTAGCTCAGCACCTGGGCGGCGATGCATCGGCCGGTCACGTTGCCTTCTCCGTCGGTGTACACGTTCTGGCAAGCATCGTTCTCGGTGGCCATCGGGTCCACGTACTCCGCCCCGTACTCGGCCACGGCCCGGCGCAGATAGTCGATGGCCAGGCTCTCGGTCAGTGTCTCCATGGTCATGCCTCCTTCACGGTCAGGTCACGGGTCTTGGCGGCCCTGAAGGATGTTGGCTGCGCGCATGCAGCGATCCCGACGCAGCGCCAGGCCATAGGCGTTGTTGAGCAACCCCTTACGCCGCTGCTCACTCGCCCGCTCGTCATAGGTTCTAGCGCGGACGAGCAGTTCGTCGGCAATCTCGAACTCCAGGTAGTGCGTCGATCCGTCCCGCAGCTGCAGCGGCATAGTCATGTCCCCTTCCTCGCTCGGCGTTGGAACACAGCCCCCTTGCCTGCCTTGATCACCGGCCCGTCGACTCGCCGCATCGTCCCGAGCTCACCGACGTGAGTCCTCGGCTTCGTCTCGATGATCACGGTGCCGTCGGGCCCATCGCCTTGGTGGCGCACCGCCGAGACAGTGAGCATCCCGCCCTCGCCGTGGGCCGTGGCGATGATCTTGTCACCGATGCGCAGCTCGGCGGCGCACTCGGGCAGCCAGTCACTGTGCGGGTGGTCGGACTCCAACGTCCTGGCCATGCTCACCTCCCATCATTCGTAGAGATCGCCGTTGCACTCACCGCACGGCATGCCATTCACCACGCCGTCGCCGTCGCACACCATGCAGTCGGCCGGGCTCGTGCCCTCGATGATCGGCTCGCCGCACCCACCGCACGTGTCGTCGAGCATGTCGTCGGCGGCGTCGGCGAAGACAACCTTCGGGAAGTTGTCGGAGTCGAAGGTGTGCTCATCCTGGTGGTCGATACCCTCGGCGCCGGCAATCTGCGCCAGCACCGACTCCGAGTCCATGTCGAGCGCCGCCGGCGCCGCACGTCCCTCGCCGTAGAGCGCACGCACCACGCAATCGCGGTGCCACTGATCGGCACGGTAGGTATAGGCGATGATGTCGCTAGCGTGCATCGTTTGTGTTCACCTCCCCTTGCCCTGTCCCGGGTCGCGGTCGCCATACTGACTAGGTGGCAACCGCCCTATCCCTGTCACCCAATGCCACAGCGCCGAGCCGTGACGGGTTCGTGCGCTTGTGAACGTGGGCCGTGGCGCATCCCCTGTTTGTCCAGGGACAGCATCCATGTCCCCCTGCGCCACACCCTCCGACCGTGACGTGTTTGTCCCCTTGTGAATGTGGCAACCCCCCTTGTCAAGGCCTCCACCATCCCCGACACTGGGATACGCACCTATCCAACGAGGAGGATCGCCATGAGCACACCACCCTGCGCTCGGTGCGAGTCAGCCATCCCACCGGCACGCGCCCACTACCTGGCCACCCACCATCCGGACATTGCCCCGACCTGCATCGCGTGCCAGCAGGTCATCGACACGGCCCTTGCCCGCCCCGTCCCCACCCCTGCCGACACCGCCCCTGCCACCATTGACTCGCGCGGCCTACCGGACTACTCGACTCCCCCGGAGCCCACTCCCCGCCCGAAGATCGTCGGCCCAGACGTCGACTCGGCAGCCATCCCCTCTGGCGGCTGGCAGCGCGACCGGGTCGAGCCCAGCACCATCGTCACCCTGACCGGCGAGCTCACGACCGTCACGCGCGAGTCCCCCGGCCTGGCCCCCACCGTCACGGCCCATCTGCGCGACCGGCTCGCCAGCGTGGGCATCACGTCCCTCGCCTCGTACCGTGCCAACCTCGCCGCCACGGGGGACACCGGCCGCCATCACCGCAAGGCCACGCGCCGAGCCGTGGAGACGTGCCTACGCGATGACGCCGTGACGCCGTGGCTGGCCGCCCAGTCCCGCGCCGAGGCCGAAGCCGACGCTGATCCCGGCACGATCACCGGCCAGGCCATCCTGCCCTCCCCCGAAGCCCTGATCGTGGGCGACACGGGCACGGGCCGTCATCCCGAGTCCCTGTCAGAGGTGGCCCAGCCGCACGACGACGCGGCCAGCTGGGCGGCCCACTTCGAGCGGGACAGCCACCGGCGCGAGCAGTCGCCATGGACGCCCGGCCCTGGCGGGGCGCCACTGGGGGCCATCCTCGTCACGGCCCCGGATGGCACGCCGCGCACCGACCTGCCGTGGTCCCGCTGCGCATCCGATGGCTGCGATGCGCTGACCTTCCGCCCCGTGCCGTGCGAGTCCTGCGAGTCCGTGCGCCAGGGTCAGCGCCAGAGTCAGGGTGCCGGCACATCCGCTGCCGAGCGCCAGCGTCGCCGTCGCGCCAGGAACCGTGCGGCACGCATCCTCGAGCGGGCCACGCTGTCGGGGGACGTGCAGCGCCTGGCCGCGGCCCAGCGTGCGGCCCAGCGTCAGGTGTCCGTGGCCGCCAGCAGCCATCCGTGGGAATAGCCGCAGCCCAGCCGCCCTAGCCCCCAGAGCCCTGGCCGATGGTCAGGGCTCTACTCGTGCGGGCACGTGTCGCCAGATTAGAACGGTTCTACCTTTATAAAGAGTCCAGCCGCCACCAACACTCGTCGGTCATGGCTCATCTCCTGGCCAGCTCCGACAAGCGTCTGCTCATCAGTCGACACACGTCCACATCACGCACACATGTACGCATCGCGCACACTTGCCCACCTCCACAGCACATGGAAATGCAAGTCACTCGCAACACTGACCGGGGGGATGTCAACCGACCGCCCCCTGGGGATGGGGGTGATACCCCCGTCCAAACTCGTTGCATAGCCCGGGTCTTGGGCGGTTTCCCCATACTTGGCGTGACCCCTGGATGAGCGTCCATGTCCCTCTGCCCAGGCCCCGACACGCCCCCTCGCCGGCTTACCTACTAGCACCGTAGTAGCGCCCTGGGACACGTGCCTCGTACCTTCCCTGGCCCTGGACGTATGTTCTCTGCCCCTGTCCACAGCCCCCTACGCCCCCTACGATCCGCCCCCTTGACCCTGGCACACGAGCCCCACTACACGGATACCCTGACGAGGACGCTTGCCACCTATCCGCCACCTATCCGCCACCTGCCCGGGGTCGCTCCATGCCCACCGGAACCTCACGCAACAAGGACCCCGACCGCTGTCACGCGTTCAAGTGCCGCAACCTGCTGCCGCCCAAGGCCCGCAAGTACTGCTCCAGGGCCTGCGCCAAGCGCGAGGAGATGCGCCGCTACCGGGCCAAGCGCGGGGCCGATCCCAAGGTCCAGGCCGAGAGACGCGCCGCCCGGACGGCGAAGCGGGCAACCTACGAGTCGCACACCGGCGACGACGACCTCGACCGCATCGCCGACTACGCCCCGCTGATCGAGGCGGGCCAGTGGACCCAGACCCAGGTGGCCGCCGCCATGGGCATCGACCAGGCCCAGGTGTCGCGGCTGATGCAGCGCTGGCGCATCGCCCAGGACGACGAGGCCGCCGGCGAGCACTGGACCCCGCCCGAGCCCTACGCCGAGGACCCCGTCGAGGACTTCGTCGCCTTCCGGGCCGACTGCTTCCAGACCTCGGATGGGGCCGCCTATCACACGCCCGAGTTCCAGAAGCGCTGGCTGCGCAACATCATCGACGCCATGGACGCCGGCGCCTGCCTCGAGATCCTCAGTCCGCCGCGCCACGGCAAGACGGAGCTGCTCACCCACCTGTGCGTGTGGCTCATCATCCGCCGGCCCAACATCCGCATCGTCTACGTCGGGGGCTCGGCGGAGATCGCCGAGCAGTCGGTCGAGATGGCCAAGGACCACCTCGAGCTCAACGAGCGCCTGGCCAGGTTCCTGCCCCCCGGCCAGCGCTACAAGCCCCCGTCCAAATCGGGCCGCACCTGGACCAAGACCCGCTTCACCGTCGGCACGCGGACCATCACCGGCATCAAGTCCCCGACGATGGTGGCGGTGGGCCGCGGCGGCAAGATGCCCAGCCGCGACGCCGACCTGATCGTTGTGGATGACCCCGAGGACCACGACGCCACCATCAACCCGGGCACGCGGGAGGACACCCGCGGCTGGATGGCCAAGTCGGTCCTGAGCCGCAAAGAGGCCAACACGTGCCTGTTCGTCATCGGGTCACGCGTCCACCCCGATGACCTCGTCGGCCATCTGGCCCAGTCGCCCCAGTTCGACGTCATCATCGAGCAGGCCCACGACCCGCTGTGTGACAAAGACCCCAACGACCACAGCGCCCATGTCGACTGCATGCTGTGGCCGTCCATGCGCGACCATGGCTGGTTGATGTCGAAAAAGGACGACCCCCTCGAGGGCATGTTCTTCCAGATGGTCTATCAGAACGAGGCCCTCGACGACGAGATGGCCCACTTCCGACCAGAGGACATCGATGCCTGTCGCGACCCCAAGAGGACACTGGGCCACATCCCCAAGGGCACGCGCCTCATCGCCGGTCTCGACCCGTCCGTGTCCGGGTACCAGGCGGCTTTCCTGTGGGCCGTCGACCTCGACTCGGGCAAGCGCTACATGGTCGACGTCGACAACAGAAGTGGAGGAGGGATCCAGCCAGCCCTGGAGGTCATGCAGCGCTGGTATCACGCCTACAACCTCCACATCTGGGTCATCGAGGAGAACCTCTACCACGGCGCCATCGAAGCCGACGACACCATCCGCCAGTGGGCCCGGGAGCACTACGTGATGATCGAGGGCCACGAGACCTACGGCAACAAGTGGGACAAGGACTTCGGCGTCACGTCACTGGCCCGCTACTTCAAGACCGAGCTCGAGGACGGCACGCGGCAAGTCTCCCTGCCCACCGGCGACGAACAGTCCAAACAGGCCACCACCCTGTACCGGCGCCAGCTGATCAACTTCAACCGCGACGCGCTCGGCATGACCAAGAAGCGCAACCCCTCCGGTGACGTGCTGATGGCCTCCTGGTTCCCCGAGACGACGATCCGGTCCTGGGCCGCGGAGAAAGCCGACGAGGGCCAGCCCGACCCGTTTATCACCGACTATCCCTTCGAGCCCATGGCCCTCGTCGCGGCCGACTGGTTATAGGCCCCGGGAAACTGGCCCGATAAGACACTGGCCCTATACACGCCTTGCGGCGCACCACCTACCCAGACGCTTGCCCCACGACACTCACCCCCTGCCCCAGTCCCCTACACCCCTACATCCCTATACGCGTGCGTAGGGGCGGCTAGGGGGCTTACCATGTAGCCACATCGCCCGGCCCCCGTAACAGGACCCGCCCATGGCGCGCACCAAGGCCCCCGGCTCGGACACCACCGATCTGATCCTGGGGCGCATGGACAAGGCCAACGACTCGGCCCAGGTCGAGTCCGTCTCCGCCCGGGTCGGCGAGCTGCGCGACCTCAACTCCGAGCAGATCGAGTCGCGCACCACCATCCGCGACATCCTCGACGGCGGCACCAACGGCCTGCGCGCCATCATCGGCAAGGACTTCAAGTCCAAGGACCCGCGCGTCCCGGCCGCCAACCTGATGCTGTCCGGGCTGACGGGCCTGGCCCAGAAGACCGGCGCGATCCCCGAGGTCAAGGTCGACCCGCCGTCGGGCAACGACTCCGACAACGCCCGGCAGCGGGCCGAGCGCCGGGCCCGGATCGTGGCCGGCTACGACCACGCCGCCAAGGTCCCTCTCCTCGGGCCACAGATGGCGCGCTGGTGCCCGGCGTACGGCTTCACCCCCCTGGTCGTCGAGCAGGGCCGCACCCACAACGACGACCCCTATCCCCGCGCCGTCGTCCGCGACCCCTACATGGCGTTCCCGGGCCAGTGGGGCAACGACCAGCAGCCCGACGACATCGCCTTTCTGCACATGATGCCGCCGCGGACGCTGGCCGAGCGCTTCCCCGCCCACGACCAGGCGATCCGCGCGGCCGTCCGCGCCAACAGCTCCTGGCCGAGCCTGTTCGGCACGACCGGCTCGCCCACCACGTCGTCGATGCAGCGCCAGGGATGGCAGTCGCAGTCCGGTGGCGGCATCGAGGTGTACGAGTACCACAACATCGACGGCATCTGGTGGGTGCTGCCCGAGTCCAACATCCTGCTGGACTTCACCCCCAACCCCATCTCGCGGCCGTCGTTCTACATCGTCAAGCGGTTCGCCTTCAACAAGCTGGTCGGCCAGTACGACCATGTCATCGGGCTGATGGCGGCCATGGCCAGGCTCAACGTCCTGTCGGTCATCGCCGCCGAGGACGAGACCTTCGCGGAGACGAACGTCGTCGGGGAGCTGCAGCAGGGCTCGAAGTACATCCGCGGCCGCAACGCCGTCAACGTCCTCCGACCCGGCTCCACCGTCGAGCGCATGCAGGGCATGACCAACCCGCAGGTGTTCACCCAGATCGACCGGCTGGAGCGCCAGCTGCGCGTCACGGCCGGCTACCCCGTCACCGACGACGCCGAGAGCCCCAACAGCTATGTAACAGGCCGGGGGCTGGAGGAGCTGACCCAGTCGGTGGACCGGGAGGTCAACGAGTACTTCACCGTCTATCGGGACGGCTACGAGGAGCTCGACTCGCGCCGGCTGGAGTGGGACGAGAAGGTCTACGGCTCCAAGCAGAAGACCCTCAACGGCACGCTCAAGGGCTCGGGCTTCGAGGAGCGCTACACGCCCGAGTCGACGATCAAGGGCCAGTGGCTCACCCGGCGGGACTACGGCGCCATGGCCTCCATGGACGACCCGCAGAAGGTCGTGGCGCTCTTGAACTTCTACCAGAACGACATCATCGATGCCGACACGGTCCGGGAGCATGTACCGGGCCTGGGCGACATCACCCGCATCTCCGAGCGGGTGCGCCAGAAGCAGCTGGAGGGGGTCATGGTCGAGTTCCTGTCGGCCCGGGCCCAGCAGGGCGACACCGCCTCGATGCGCGCCGTCATCGGCATGCTGCGCGACTCCGACATCAAGGACACGCTCGAGGAGATCTTCCTGCCCGACGAGGAGGAGCAGCAGGCCGCCCAGGCCCAGACCCAGGCCCCCGCCCCCGAGACCGGCCCGCCGCCCGATGTCCAGGGGGCGCTGGCCCGCATGACCGCCGGCGGGGCCCAGCTCGGCACGCAGGTCCAGCAGTAGGAGGCCGCGATGAGTGACCCCCAGACCGCCACCGCTGGCCAGGGTCAGGACCAGCCGCCTGATCCCGAGGCCGATCCCGAGGCCGACCCCGAGTCCCAGGGCCAAGGACAGGGCCAGGGACAGAGCGACAGCGAGGACAACTACTTCCTCCAGGTGTTCCTCACACGGGGCCAGCCCGACGACCCCGCCAACCCCCAGCCCCCCGACGACGCCATGGAGGTCGCCGCCGACGCGTGGCAGTTCTCCGCGCCCGGCGACGACGCCGCCACGATGCTGGCCATGGACACCCTGGCCGGCGAGTACGGAGGTGATCGCAGTGCCCAAGGACAAGCCCTACCGCCACAGCCAGGGCAGCAGCCGCAGCAAGGGGTCCAAGTCCAACAGCCAGGGGGCCAAGTCCCAGGGCAAGGGCCAGGGCCAGGGCAAGGGCCAGTCCCGCAAGGCCAAGGCCAAGCCGGGCAAGGCCCCCAACCAGCGATGAGCCGGGGACCGGGCCGGGAAGCACCGCGCGACATCGGCCCGGAGGACACGCCGGCGCCTGGCCCGGGACCGGAGGACGACGCCCCGGGCGACTGATCCACGCCCCTGATCCACGCCCCTGATCCACTGACCTAACGACGGAGGCCCCACATGCCCAGACGCGGCCGCGGATCCCGGGGAGGGGCACGCATCCCGTCCGCCCCCGCCCAGCACTCCGGGCCGGGGGCCTCCTCGTCGCGCACCGACGGTCAACCCCTGGCCACGCGCGACACGGGCTCGACGGCCGGCGGCTCAGCCCCGGATCCCCCCTCTTTCCCCGCCTCCCGCTACGGGGGGCGCCAGACGACCCAACGCATGCAGCAGCAGGGCTCCCCGCCGGGCCAGCACGGCACGTCCCCGGGCGGGGCATCCCCCGGCGGTGGCGGCCCGTCCCCCGGCTCGAACCCCGGCTCGCGCCCCGGCACCAGAGCCCCGTTCGACACGCCCGACACGCCGCCGGCCGACGGCCGCTTCGCCGACCTGCCCCGCACCCAGCCCCAGGGCCCCACGCCCGAGGCCATCACCCAGCGCATCGACATGGCCACTGTCGCGCCGGCCCTTCCCATCCTCGAGGCCCTGTCGCAGCGGCCGGCGGCCTCATCCACGCTGCGCAACACGGTCCGGCGTCTGCGGGCCCAGGTCCCCGGCGACTTCGACCTGTCCGACGCCTTCACGCGGGTGGCCACCGGCGTGCAGGACGCCCTCGACGAGTCCGAGCCGGCCCCGGCCGAGCCGGTGGAGGAGTAGCCATGGCCGACGACGGGCTCCCCGAGATCTCGGCGCCCTTGCCCGAGGGCTGGGTGCCGCTCGAGATGGTCACGGTCGTCAAGTGCCTCGACGAGGACGGTGAGCCCGGACTGTGCATCCGCCAGTCGGGCGGCGTCTCGGCGTGGGAGGTGGTCGGCATGCTGCAGACCGGGCTCGACGCCAACCGCGACCATCTGCGCGAGTCCTATTGCGAGGAGGAGTAGGCCCCCATGGGCACCTTCGCCGACCGCTTCGAGTCCACCGACATGCTCACCCGGGTCTCGCGCGAGGCCGCCACCCTCGGCCGGGCCGCCACCCAGATGCCCGGCTTCCTGCTGGACACGGCCACCGCCACCGCCCAGGACGCCCACGAGACCCTCAACGACCTCCTGTCGGCCCGGTCCGTGGCTCATAACGCCGCCGACATGGAGCAGGCCTTCTCGGCAGTGTCCGGGCCAGTCTCCTCTGCTCTGGGAACCGCCGCCGGGGCCACCGAGGATGCCGTCACGGGCGCGACCCAGGCCCTGGCCCAGGGGGCCACATCCGCTGCCCAGGACCCCTCCTCGGCTCTCGGATCGGCTGCAGGGGGTCTCGCCTCGGGCGCCACATCAGCCCTCTCCGGTGCTGCCCAGGGCGTCTCGTCGGCCACCGAGCCCCTCATCGCCGGCTACGAGTGGCTCACCGGCGATCTGCGCGTCAACCCCGAGACCGGCGAGCGCATCGGCTGGTTCGACGAGGCCCCACCGGGCGGCGCCAACCGCGTCGGGCCGGGCTTCGAGGCGCGCCGCATGGTCGCCTCCGGCCTCTTGGCACCTCAACTGGCCCAGTCGCGCAACGCCGATTTCGCCCTCACCGACGCCGAGACCTGGGACCTGGCCCACGAGCTGTCGGGGGGTGACTACGGCGAGGACGTGACGATCGGCCAGTCGATCTACCACCTGCTGGCCGGCACCGACATCCTCGATCCCGACCAGGTCGCCGAGCACGCCGACACACCGGCCTACGACCTCGCCACCGGGACCATGGACGCCCTCGTGCGCATGACCACCGACCCCGACGTCGTCGCCGCCAAGGGGTTCAAGTCGCTGCGCTCGGGCTGGTACAAGCCCGAGATCCGCCCGGACAACATCGAGGACCTGCTCGACTCCCGCCGCGGCCGCCAGATGGACCGCTGGATAGAGACGCTGCCCGACGACACCAACGAGGCCACCCGCCGCATCAAGCAGACGGTGTTCCCCCGGGATCAGCGCGGCTGGTCCAAGTCCCGGCGACTGGCCGAGGCCCCCGACGCCCAGTCCCGCCGGGCCATCTGGCGCATCCAGGCCGGGGATCGACGCGCCCTGGGCGACCTCCAAGCCCTCCACGGCAAGAACCAGCGCCGGTTGGACGCCCTGACCCAGATCCAGACGCTCACCGGCGATGCCCCCAGGTCGCGCATCCCCACCCCGGGCGACTCCGACGCCTACATGGACCGCATCGCTGCCCTCCAGTCCCAGCTCACCAAGGAGTCGGTCCAGGAGTCGGCCGCCTTCGCCCATCTGTCGCCCGATCAGCGCCTCGACGCCGAGCTCGACTGGCTCAACGACCCCAATCGCTCAGCCCTGGTCCAAGCCGAGATCGACGACACGCTGCGGTCCAACGCCCGCATCGAGACGCTCACGTCCCTGTTCCAGTCCACCGACGAGTTCGTCTCGCCCCTTCTCCAGGCCCGCAACGCCCGCAAGTCCGTCGTCAACAGCCACACGTATCAGAAGTCGGCCTTCACCAAACCGGTGCGCGTCGCCACGACCCGCAAGCCCCAGCGCATCCTCGACGTCAACGACGACGGCCTGCCTGAACAGCTCAACCGCCTGTTCACCGAGGCCGGCTTCGACATCGACGACCCGGTGCGCAACCGGTTCGTGTCCTCCATCTCGTCGGAGCTGGACCCGGCCCGCCGCACCGAGCTGTGGGACCAGGCGGAGGAGTCCATGGTCCGCCGCATCGTCTCCGACACCAACGCCAAGCACGGCACGAACCTGTCCCGGGCCGACACCGACCGGATCCTGACCGAGGCCAGGAAAGGCCGCCAGCGGGCCCGCGACCACGTCTCCAAGCAATACGCCACCGGCAACCGCGACATGTTCCCCATCGAGGACGAGAACGGCATCCACATGGTGCGCATGCCGCTGTTCCGCAGCCAGGAGCCCACCGCCGTGTTCGCCCCGGACCTGGCCCAGGTCCGCAAGACCATCGACCGCCACGCCAGCAAGGGCTTCCTGCCCAAGGCCGGGGAGGCGGTCGAGGCCGGCACCGACCTCCTCGACAAGGCCAACTACTTCTGGAAGGCCCAGGTTCTCCTCCGCGGCGCCTGGCCCGTGCGCGTCACCGGCTTCGACGAGATGTGGAGGCCGCTGATCAAGTACGGGTCCACGGCCCTGCCCGAGGTCGGCAAGGGCATGCGCAACTATGTCCGGTCGGTATCCAAGGACCTCGGCTTCGACAACCCTGCCCGCGCCGGTCGGGTCGGGGCGCTCACCGGCGGCATCGGCGGCCTTCTGTCCGGGGCCCTCCCCCGGGCCATCACCGGCGACGTCGCCGGCGGTGTGGCCGAGGCCCTGCCCCAGGCGGCCATCGGGGCCGGCGCCGGCGGCATGGGCTTTCGGATGCTGTCCAGCCTCGCCAAGGCCGAACGGGCCGGCATCAACTGGTCCCGCCTGCGCAAACTCGACATCGCGCCCCCGTTCGGGGAGCCGGGCGACCGCGCCAACCTGTTCTACGACCGGGCCTCTGCCAGAAAGGGCTTCACCCAGCTGCTCAACGAGGGGGCCGAGTTCGAGGAGCTGTCGGCCCAGATCGAGCGCAACCCGCGCGCCTTCGAGACGATCACCCCCGACGATCCCCGCCACCTGGAGGACTGGGCCAAAACGATCAACGGGACCTTCCGCGGCGACGAGCTGGCCGAGCGGATCATGGCCGGCGACGACTTCGACTCGCTGGTGGGCTGGCTCGACTCGTCGGCGGGCCGGCGCTACATGCGCGGCAAGCGCAACTACGAGGAGACCGCCAACCCGGAGCTGGCGATCCAGCAGGCCATGGACGAGGTCACCGGCCGCTTCCCCGGATCCCAAGGCCAGGACCTCGCCGACATCGCCCTGAGCCGTGCCGTCACCGCCGACGACCTCACGTCGCTATACCCCGACTCGGCCACCCGCCCGGACATCCTCGGCGAGGCCCACCGCGAACCGCTCCAGGGCAACATCTTCTCCCGCAAGATGTACGGCTTCATCGACCGGTGGATGAACCGCCTCGGCACGATGCCCACCGACAACATCGTGCGCCATCCGACGTTCGAGGTGGCCTACCGCCGCTACTTCGAGCGGTTCCTGGACAACAACCACCCCCAGTGGCGCTGGGACGACGGCAAGGCGGCCATGCACCTCGACCCCGAGGAGGTCGCCACGCTGCAGGACTCGGCTCGGAGACAAGCCCTGTCCGAGGTGCGCGACATCTCCTATGACCTCGCGGAGCGGTCCCAGCTCCACCACCTCATGCGCCACGTCCACCCGTTCGCCCCGGCCGTCCAGGAGGCCATCTCCACCCACCTCGGCCTGGCCGCCAAGAACCCGACGCCCTACACGCGCGCGGCCAAGACCTGGTTCGCCGCCGACCGCATCGAGAACCTGTCCTACCGCGACCCGCAAGATGGAAGCCAGTGGCTGGTGTTCCAGGTGCCCGAGTCGGCCGCCGACATCACCCGACACGTCTCCTCCCTGTCCAAGGCCGTCGACAAAGACGGCAAGGTCCGCATCCCCAAGAACAGCTTCAACATGGTGCTGCAGGCCCCCTTCGGCGTCGGGCCCTGGGTGCAGGCCGGCGTGTCGGAGGTCCTGCAGCGCAAGCCGGGCGCGGCCGGTGACATCAAGCCGCTCATGGACATCTTCATGCCGTACGGGCCCAGCTCCAATCTCTCCGACGCCTTCCTGGGCTCGGCCGGCGGGCGGGCCCAGTCGCTGATGTCCAACTGGCTCGCCGGCCCCGACTCCGATCGCGAGTACTACGCCGCCTACATGCGCAACCTCGGCATGTCCCTGGCCGACATGGAGGAGGGCCGCCGCCAGCAGATCGACTGGACCGACCCCGAGCAGGTCAGCCCGATCCTGGACGAGGTCGAGGCCAAGACCAACGCCGCCTTCGTCACCCGCGCCATCGCCGGCTTCATGTCGCCCGTCCAGCCGGTGTATGAATCGCCCTTCTGGATGCATGAGCAGGCCCTCCGCCAGGAGATGGAGCGGGAACAGCAACTGCCCCCGGAGGAGCGCGCCGAGCTCATCGACCAGCACGGCACCGCCATGGAGCGGATGATGGATGCCCACGGCGACGAGATGGCCTATGTCCTCAGCTCCTTCTCCCAGTCCAACAACGGCGTTCCACCCACGTTCGAGGGCGTGGAGGGCTACAACCAGCACAGGTCCCTCATCCAAAAGCACCCCGAGTACGGCTCGTTCATCATCGGGCGCAACACCAACACGGCCCAGACGGAGTTCTCCCGCAGCGTCTACGACCATCAGCTATCTGAACCCCTGCGCCCCGGCTCGGGCGATACGCAACGCGAGACGATCTCGCCCCAGGAGTTCGCCGAGGGGGGCCAGCAGACCATCGCCTGGAAGGAGTGGACCCGGTTCCTCGACTGGGTTGACGCCGAGCGGATCAGTCGCGGTTTGCCCAACCTCAACGTGGCCGAGGCCCGCGACCTCCAAGCCTTGAAGGAGCGTAAGCGGGATGAACTCGCCACCAAATATGACTCCTGGGCCGACGCCCGCAACGAGGAGATGACCCGCCCGCGCCACCAGTGGCAGGAGCGCGTCGACGCCTTCCGCGAGTTCACCAACACCCCCGACCTGGCCCAGCGCCCCGAGGTCAAGGCCGTCGACGAGTACCTCCAGCTGCGCGACCAGATGGTGGCCGCTCTGGCCCAGCGGTCCGCATCCGGCGGCTCCAAGACCCTCGACGCCGGCAACAACTCTGACCTGCAAGAGATTTGGGACACGGCGGTGGCCGACCTCATCGACCGCAACGTCGCCTTCGGCCCGGTCTACTACCGCTGGTTCGAGCACGACGTGCCCAGCGCCGACGACGTGTCCACCATCCCCGGCGACATGCCCGACCCGTCAGCCATCCTGGGCCAGTAGCCTCATCCTGGAGCCAACGCCATGAGCGACTCGACCCCGCCGGTTCTCGACACTCCGCCCGAGGACCGCACCGCCGGCGCCGACCCGTCCGACATCACCCCGTTCGAGGGCACGGTCACCGACTTCCTGTCGCAGGCCCGCGACCTCGCCGAGCGGTGGGGGCCGGACGCGGCGATGATGGCCGTGCCCATCCCGGGGAGCCGGCTGCTGGGCGCGGCGCGGGCGTCACGCATCACGGGGCTGTCGTCGGGCATCGCGGCCAAGGCCACCAACGCCGCCTCGAGGTCATCCCCCCGTGCCAGCGCGATGATCGGCCGGGGCGTGTCCCGGGGACGTCGGACTCTGCGCAAGGTCAACCCGCGCCGGGCCGGCACGCCGTCATCGTCGCGCCCGGCCCCACCACCGTCCCTCACACAGTCCATCGCCCAGACGTCCCAGGAGACAGCCACCTCGACCCTGGGCCGGGCCCGGGCCCAGTCGTTTCTCGGCGCGACCCAACGTGCCCGTCAGGGGTCCCGCTTCCCCCAGCCCCTGACCGGCTCGTCGGGCATCCTCTCCCGGCTCGGGGCGGGCGAGTCGAGCCGGGGCATGATCCAGTCGGCCATCCGCGCCGGCGGGGTCACGGCCGGGCTGGGGGTCGCCTCCCGGCTGGGCGTCGCCGCCGCCGAGGGCGTCCTGTCCGACTCGCGCGACAACCTCAAGTCCTCATCCGACCTGTCCGACTCGGACCGCCAGGCCATCGACTCGGCCTTCGCCGCCGCCGCTCAGGGCAACCGCGAGGAGGCGGCCCAGATCCTGTCCGAGTCTGGCATCTCCGCCGACCAACTCGACACGGCCATCGCCGCCGCCGAGGACGACGCCGCCCAGCGCGACTCGGCCGCCCTCGACGCCGACAACCAGCCGCCGGGCCGCACGATCAACAACCAGATCGACTCGCTGGCCCGGGACGCCGCCCAGACCCCCGGCCTGCCCCCGACGGCCTCGGCGACCCTGGCTCAGCAGCAGGACCCCCAGCGGGCCGCCGACCTGCGCAACATCCGCCAGGTCCTGTCCGAGCAGGGCCGACTCCCATCGACGGAGGTCGTCACCGAGGTCCGCACCACCCATCCATCGTCCCCGCCAGAACCCATCACCTCCTCGCTCAACGAGGTCGCCGGGCAACTGTTCGACATGGACCAGGGCCGCCTCACCGACCTGCAGCACAAGCTGTTCGCCTCGGGCTTCTACGGCCAGACCTCCTATGACAGCATCCGGTTCGGCGCCCGGGATCCCCAGACGTTCGACGCGTTCCAGTCGTTCCTCGAGCAGGCCTCGTTCGCCACCCAGCGGTCCCAGACCCAGGGATCGGGCCCGACGCCCTGGCCGAACCTGCTGGAGAAGTGGTCGATGGAGGCCGGCGGCGTGTCCGGGGCCATCGAGGACTCGCTGGGCGAGCCCAACTACACCGTGCAGCTGACCGACTCCGACGCCGTCAAGCAGACCCTGGACACGCTGGCCTCCGACGTCATCGGCCAGGGCGTGTCGCCGAAGATGCAGCAGCGGTTCGTGTCGATGTTCCACGGCCAGCAGCGCCAGGCCCAGATCGCCCAGCAGCGGGCCCAGCGCCAGGCCCAGCTGTCACAGCTGCAGGCCCAGTCGAACCGGGCGATGGCCACCCGCGAGACCGCCCAGCAGACACGGGGACAAGGACAGGGCGAGGGACGAGGCGGGGGACAGGGCCAGGGCCAGCCGCAACAGGACCAGGACACCACGACCGTCACCGAGGTCACCCAGCCCAACGTCCGGGCCCGGGCCCAGTCGTTCCTGGAGTCCGGGTTCCCCGTCCAGTCGGAGGCCCAGGGGCGCGTGTCAGCCTACGACGAGTTCCTGTCCATGATCGGCGCCGGATAAGGACCCCATCATGACCACGACCGATGACACGGCCACCACCGCCCAGCGTCCCGGCTCGGGCTCCGGCGGCATGCAGATGCCGGTGCAGGGGGTCTCGCCCGGCGACCTGTCGGACAACTTCGGCAGCCCCCGCTCCGGCGGCCGGTCGCACAAGGGCATCGACATCTTCGCCGACCGGGGCACACCGGTCCGGTCGATGGTCTCGGGCACCGTGGAGGTCGCCGCCCCGTCAGGCGGCCTGGGCGGCAAGCGGGTGTGGGTGCAGGGCGACGACGGCCTGGCCTACTACTACGCCCACCTCGACTCCATCGAGGCCCAGCCTGGTCAACGCGTCACGGCCGGCACCCAGATCGGCACGGTCGGCAACACCGGCAACGCCCAGTCCACGCCGCCGCACCTGCACATGTCGATCAACCGGGACCGCGGCCCCGAGGACGGCACGATCAACCCGTTCGACGTGTTGACCCAGCCGGGCGGACTCGGCGACGCGCAGGACCCGGCCCAGACCCCATCCCCGTCCTCCGATCCGTCCCAGCCGGGCGGGACCCAGGACCCGTCCCAGCCCCCCGGTGGCGACGGCGGCGGCACGGGCGACGACTCCACCGACGACGGCCTCCCTCCTGCCCGCGAGGAGATCGCCCGCTACGTCCGCGAGACCTATGGCCACATGGCCTGGGCCATCGACCATCCCGAGATCGGCCCGATCCTGCGCCAGGCGGCCGAGGACGACTGGTCCCCGGCCCGGCTCCGCGGCGCCATCAACCAGACGGACTGGTGGTCGCGCACCGCCGACGCCCAGCGCCAGTGGCAGGCCCTGGAGGGCGAGGACCCGGCCGAGGCCACCCGCCAGATCAACCAGCGCGCCGAGGAGGTGTCTGGGCGCCTGGAGGACCTCGGCATCCCCACCTCCACCTCGGGCGGACCGGCGGGGGCCCGTCTCGAGGTCGTGCGCGACAACAACAACCGCGCCTTCCTCGTCGACTGGGGCTCTGAGACCCGCTATCCCATCACCGGCCCGGGCCAGCTCCGCGGCGCTCAACAGCTCCACGGCGAGATCCGGTCCGAGTCCGATGACGGCGAGCCGGTGATGCTGACCGGCTTCACCGAGGGGCCCAGCGTCCGTGACCTGTACGGCGGCTCCCAGGGCATCGAGGCGGTCATCGGGGGGCAGCGCCCCGATCCGCTCATGGGTGACATGTCCAACGAGGTGGAGCAGATCGCCCGCGACTCGCTGCGGTTCGGCTGGAACGAGGCCGAGCTCGACGACGCCATCGACAGCTACATCGCGACCCGGTCGCGGCGCGACGTCATGGCCGAGGAGGGGCAGATGGCCGCCCAGGTCGACGCCGTGCGGCAGATGGCCCGCCAGGAGTTCATGACCCCGATCACCCCCGACCGGGCCTTCGAGCATGCCCGCGACATCACCACCGGCCAGGCCACCGAGGAGTCGGTGCGCCAGAGCCTGTTCGCCTCCGCCGAGTCGCGCTTCCCCGACTTCGCCGAGCGCATCCGCGCCGGCGAGACGCCACGACAGGTGTTCGACCCCTACATCCAGCAGGCCTCCGAGCTGCTCGAGATGCCGACCGGGTCCATCGACCCCATCGACGATCCCCGCTTCTCGGCCATGACCGAGTTCGTCGACGACAGCGGGGAGCGCCGGGCCATGACCCTGTCCGAGTGGGGCCGCCACGTCCGGTCGCTGCCCGACTACGAGACGACCCAGCGCGCCAACCAGCAGGCCGCCGAGATGACCAACACGCTGGTGGACATCCTGCGCAGGAAGGTGGTGTGAGATGACGAGCGTCGAGAGTACCCAGACCCCCATCCCGGTCGAGGATCCCACGCGCGGCCAGGTCGGCGAGCCGGGATCATCGACCAACCCCGCATCCGGCGTCGACTGGGTCCGTGTCGTCCGCGACAACCGGGGCAGCCACTTCCTGGTCGACTTCCGCCTGGGCACCCGCCACCCCCTCTCGGGCCCGGGGACAGGCCAGTATCAAGCCGCCACCTCCCTGTACGGCGATCCCATCACCCGCCGGTCCCAGCTGCCCGACGGCTGGCAGCGCGCCCAGGAGTCGACGTTCCCCGGCCGCAGCGACATCCTGCTGGACGGCCGGGTCGGCTATCAGGAGGGCGAGGCGGCCATCGACCTGTTCGGCGGGCCCAACTCGATGGAGCGGGTCGTCGCCGGCAACCAGCGCGACCCGTTCACCGGCGGCTTCGTCGAGTCCCCGCGTGAGATCACGACCGGGTCGGGGGAGACGATCACGCCCGACAACCCCGTCTCGCCCGATCCCGCCTCTCCTGATCCCGCCTCTCCCGACGACGATCAGGTCCCCATCGAGCAGGTCAACGCCCGCGCGCGCATCCGTGACACGCTGCGCCGCTACGACCTTCCCGACTCGTTGGGGGACTGGGCCTGGGACCAGATGCGCGACGGCCGGTCCGCCGCCTGGATCGAGACGGAGCTGGTCAACCGCCCTGAGTTCAAGGAGCGCTTCCCCGCCATCCACGAGATGCGCGACCAGGGCCTCACCCCGCCGTCAGCCGACGAGTACGTGGCCTACGAGCAGCAGGTCGAGCAGCTGTCGGCCCAGCTGAACCTGCCCTCCGACATGCACTCCCGCGACCGGATCAAGACGATGCTGGTCAACCGCGTCGACCCCAACCAGGTGTCGCAGTTCGCCGACCTGTACGGGCGGCTGCGCGGCCTGGGCCTGGCCTAAGAAGGAGACGCCATGTCCGACTCGCCGCCGCTGTACAGCTCGGAGTGGTTCGCCCAGAACCCCGAGCACGACCCGCGCGTCACCGACGATCCGGAGCCGTCGCCGCTGCCGGATCCGCTGCCGAGGCCGACGCCCACCGGTGGAGGGGATGGCGGTACGGGTGGCGGCACAGGCGGCAACCCCCCCAGCGCCCTGCCGTCCAGCCTCCTGCCCCCGTCCCTGTCCGACTCCCCCCTGGCCGACTGGGCGTGGG
>CAZBKU010000003.1:24821-27103 GCA_964492585.1 uncultured Thermoplasmatales archaeon
TCCAGCCTCCTGCCCCCGTCCCTGTCCGACTCCCCCCTGGCCGACTGGGCGTGGGAGCAGCTGTCCCAGGGCCGCTCGATCTCCTACATCGAGCAGGCCATGCGCGACCGGCCGGAGTTCAAGTCCCGCTTCCCCGCCATCGAGCGCATCGAGCAGCAGGGCCTCGTCCCGCCGACGCCCGAGGAGTACGTCCGCTTCGAGCAGCAGATCGCCCAGGTCGCCGAGCAGGTCGATCTCCCCTCGGGGGCCACGTCCCGGTCGAACATCGCCGATCTGCTGTCCAACCAGGTCTCCCCCCAGCAGCTGTCGACCTTTCCCCAGCTGCGCCTGCGGTTCCGCGAGATGGGCCTGGAGGACGACCTGGGCGACTGGGCCTGGAACCAGCTGACCCAGGGCCGATCAGCGGATCAGATCCAGGCCGAGATGGAGAACACCCAGGCGTTCCGCAACCGCTTCCCGGCCATCCCCGAGATGCGGTCCCAGGGGCTCAACCCCCCGTCGCCCGAGGAGTACATGGCCTACGAGGACCAGGTCCGCACGCTGGTCAACCGCTACCAGCTGCCCGGCGAGTTCTCCTCCCGGGATCGCATCTCGGGCCTGCTGACCCAGGGGGTGCGGGCCTCGCGCCTGGACCAGCGCCTCCAGTCCCTATCCCAGGAGATCCTGCCGCGCTCGGACGAGATCAAGCAGTACTACGCCGACAACTTCGGCGTCACGGGGCTGTCGGACGGGGCCATTCTCGCTTCGGCCATGTCGCCGGGCGAGCCGCCCCACGAGTTCGAGCAGCGCATCCGGGCGTCCCAGATCGGCGGGACGGCTGCCGAGCATGGGTTCCAGCGATCAGAGGACCGGGCCCGTGAGCTCGCCGAGCGCGGCGTGGGGCTGGAGCAGGCCCGCGAGCTGTTCTCCCAGGCACAGGACCAGGTGCCGGACTTCCAGACGCTGGTGCGGCGCCACAACGACCCCGGCGACGAGTTCTCCCTGCGCGACTTCGAGAACGCCATGGTGTTCGGCGACCCCGACGCCCGGTCCCGGATGGAGCGGCTGCTGTCCCAGGAGCAGGCGATGTTCACCGGCGGGGCGTCGTTCCAGCGCACGCAGGAGGGCGACGTCGTGGGGCTGCGGCCCCAGTAGCGTGCCCCAGTAGCACAGCCGAAGCCCCCTACACCCTCTACACTGAGACCGTCCAGCCTCCTTGCTGGATAGGTGCCACAGGGCCCCGGGATGAGTCCCTCTCCCGGGGCCCTGTTCTTGTCCGGGCGTCGTCGGATACCCCATCACACCCCTCGCCCTGTACGCACGTTCCCCTTTACCAAACACCCGTTCGACAATCTTATAACCTTATAAGCCGCAAATCGGACAGGTGAAACAGTGGAATGGATTTATAACCGGCTTGCACCCTTTTATAACTAGTTCTAAGACTTAGAACTTTATATTTCTTACCAAGCCCCCGCCTCACGGCCCCCTATGTATTATCCCCTTATAAAAGGGTGCAAGAGACTTATAAATAGGGTTGTCACTCCTTATAACCCAGAAGCCCTCATCCCGGCCCTCAAGATGGGAATATTCTGGGACTTGGATTAGGGCCTCACCCTCCTCTCACCCCTTGCTTTTGTTTATAAGATTATAAGCAACATCCCCGCACCCTACGCATCCACATCCCTCTACGCCCTACGCCCTTGCACCTCGCCCCCGCCCCCAGTACCCTCGCCGCCACGAGGTGAGCTGTGGCCGGGGACCAGCCCCGGAGCTACGGCCCTCCGCGCGACGGGCTTGCCGCGCGAGACAAGTGGTGCTCCACCTCACGCGCTCGACACGGGACTCGCTGCTCCGTGTCGCTCTCAGCGCCTCACAGCGACGCCGGGTGACCCATCTGGGCGCAAGGGCCCCGGCACGTATCCCCCGCGCCCGCTACCTGGGTTTCTAGCCTTATAACCGGCACTGTGTCGTGTGCTGGAAAGGACGCTTCCCAGGTATCCAGCCGCCGGCGGGCCTCCACCGCCGACGAACCCAGCTGACAAGGGAGGATCTCTCATGGCCGGACAGTCGGAAGCAGGTCAGGGCCAAGGTCAAGGCCAAGGCCAGGGCGACGGCAGCGACAAGCCGTTCAACTACCGCCAGCTCGAGGAGTCCCGGGACAAGTTCAAGTCCCAGGCCGAGAAGTGGCGGGAGACCGCCCTGCGCCGCACCGCCCAACAGCAGGGCTTCGACCCCGACCAGGGCGTCGGCAAGCTGCTGCTGGACTCGTTCGTCCGCGACAAGGGCGACGAGCTCGAGCCCGA
>CAZBKU010000003.1:27203-28823 GCA_964492585.1 uncultured Thermoplasmatales archaeon
CAGGGCCAAGGACAAGGCGGCGAGACCACCGCCGAGCAGGTCCTGGACCACAAGCAGTCGACCGGCGACCAGCTGCGAGCGATGTCACAGCCCAACCAGGGCGAGAAGTCGCTGCAGCAGCAGATCGCCGAGGCCGAGGCCGCCGGCGACACCCAGACGGCCCAGAACCTCAACTTCCAGCTGGCCGCAGACCAGTTCGTCCAGAACGCGCGAGGCTAGGACGCTTCCCACGTACTCGGGGGCAAGGCCCTAGCCAACACAGGAGGAGACCATGGTCGGATCCATCTCCGGGCTGGGGACCACGTTCAACCTGCCCAACTTCCTCGGCCTGCTGTACAACATCACGCCCACCGACACGAAGTTCCTGTCGGCCATCGGGGGTCTCACCGGCGGCGGGTTCTACACCGCCGGCGTCGGCGACTCCGCCCTGTTCAGCTGGCAGGAGGAGGACCTGCGCTCGGCCAGCGTCCGCACCCACGCCGAGGGGGCCGACGCCCCAACCGCCGAGGGCCGCACCCGCAGCGTCGTGTACAACGTCCTGCAGATCATCCACGAGACGGTCAACATCTCCTACACCAAGCTGGCGGCCGTGGGGCAGCTGGCCGATGTCGGGTCGAACCACCCCAACATCTCCCAGACCTCCGGCAACCAGCCGGTGCAGGACGAGATGACCCACCAGATCCAGCTGCGCATGCGCGAGATCGCCCGGGACATGGAGTACACCTTCATCAACGGGTCGTTCAACGAGCCCAGCACCAACAGCAACAACCGCCAGACCCGGGGCCTGCTGGAGGCGACGTCGACCAACGTCACCGACGCCGACACGCTGCGCCAGACCATCGCGGCCGTCGACACCACCGCCGACGAGATCGAGGTCAGCGACGCCTCGGACTACGCCGTCGACGACCAGGTCGAGTTCGTCGGCACGCCCGGCACCGACTTCCCCTCGGACCTCAACGCCGGCCAGACCTACTGGATCGTCAACATCGACGCCGCCAGCGAGGAGATCCAGGTCGCCACCACCCAGGGCGGCTCGGCCGTGGGCCTCACCGACGCGTCCACCGGCGGCTCGGTGGCCAAGTCCGAGGCGCTGACCAAGGACATGCTCGAAGGCGTCATGCAGCAGCAGTGGGAGAACGGCGGCATCCAGGAGCAGGAGACCGCCGTCGTCATGGTCAACGGCTGGCAGCGGCGCAAGCTGACCGAGCTGTACATCGGCACCGACGTGTACCGGCAGAACTCCCGCAGCGTCGGCGGCGTCCGGGTCGACACGATCATGACCGACTTCGGCGAGCTCGGCGTGATGCTCAACCGGCACATGCCCAAGAACCGGCTGTCCGTGGTGTCCATGGAGTGGTGCGCGCCGACGCACCTGATGATCCCCGGCAAGGGGTTCCTGTTCGTCGAGCCGCTCGGCAAGGACGGGGCCCGCGACGAGGCCCAGATCTACGGCGAGGCCGGCCTGTACTACGGCAACGAGAGGGCGCACGGGAAGGTGCGGCACCTGGCCTACACCAACGTGTAGGGGATAGGAGCCTTGTCTGATAGGCTCCTAGTCACTGCCAGTGGACGTGCCTGAGCCACAGCGGCCCCCGGGGCGAGTGATCCTCCGGGGGCCGC
>CAZBKU010000004.1:0-26270 GCA_964492585.1 uncultured Thermoplasmatales archaeon
GGCGGTCTCCTGGAGGGCTGCCTGGCCGCCCGCGAGGCACCGGAGGCCAGGGTGGAGCTCCACCTCGAGGTACCGGCCGGGGCCTTCACCCTCCATCTCGGAGGCGACTGATCGTTTGTCTGTTCCCAAACGTTTATCATGCAGCGAACCATATGGATGTTCGAGGTCGTTGAGATGACCGCTGAGCTCGCACACGATACGCAGGACCGAACCGACAACCCGATCGCCAACGTCAACGTCTACTGGAAGGTCAGTGGCCTTGCCCTGACCGCCGTGGCGTTGCTGGGGATCACCGTGAACGCCCTGGGAGGCAACTACGCCTACACCCCCGACGTCCAGTTCATGGAGAGCTTCCTCGTCTTCGATTGGACGCACAACATCCTCCATGTCGCCCTGGCCGGCCTGGCCCTGGCCTTCGGCTTCGGCAGCTTCAGCCACAGCCTGAGCCTCACCATGGCCAAGATCATCGGGGTCACCTACCTCGCGCTCGGCGTGCTGGGCTTCGTGCCCGCCGTCACCGAGCTGCTGGACACCCTGCTGGCCCTGCGTCTCGAGGCCGGCGAGAACGTGATCCACCTGGCCCTCGGAGCCTGGGGTGCCTACGCCGGCTTCACGGGCTGATCTTAGACTGAACACCCCACAGGTCGGCCCGCCGGGGACCCCTTCCTCCCCTATCCCCGCTCCCGGCAGGTCGCTCCCCTTGCCTCCCCCCGGCGTCTGACCGATCCGACGGCCTAGGCCTGCCGCTCGTCCTCGCTGATCTCGAAGGTCACCTCGTCGGGCTGGGCCTCGACCTCGACGATGTGGAACGGGTAGGTGATCTGCTGGGAGCACGCCACGTCCCCTGTGACCCGGTAGTAGCTGCCCTCGACCAGCAGCTCGGTGGTCCCGTCGTCCTGGGTCTCCAGGGTCACGTTGGTGATCTCTGCCCCGTGGCAGCCGTCCGGGCTCTGGCCCTTGAAAATGGCCACGACGATGGCCTTAGAGAAGTCGACCTCGGGCCGATCGGGCTGGGGCTCTTGCCCGGCGGTGTGGTTCTCCCAGAGCCGCGCCCAGGACGCGTCGTCCCGGACGACCCGCTCCTGACGGTCCTCGATGCCGGACTGGCTGCCCCGGTCGACGGTCTCGACGGTCACGTTACCATCGGCCCCCTCCCCGTCGCCGCTCTGATCGCCGCCCTGGCTGGTCTCGTCCCGGATCTGGAAGACCACCGGGTCCTCGTCGGTGGGCACGGTGACCATGTGGAACGGATGGATGATGGCCAGGGTGCAGGCCGCGGCGTCGACCTTGAAGTAGGCCCCATCGACCACGTAGGAGCCGTTGTCGGCCTCGTCGACCTCCTGGATCGCGGCCCGATGGCACCCGTCCGGGCTCTGGCCCTTGAAGATGGCCAGGACCATCTCCTCGGCGAAGTCGACCTCGGGGGCCGGCGGAGGATCGCTGCGGTCGGCGGTGTGCTCGTCCCAGAGCTGTTGCCAGGACGTGTTGTCCCGGATCACCCGCTCTTGACGCTCCTCGATGCCCGAGTCCCCGCCCTTCTCGAGGGTCTCGAACGTCACGTTGGTGGGCGAGGGATCGTCGGTCGGGTCCCCGCCGTCCTGACCACCGCGGGTCTGCTCGCTGAACGAGACGCTGACCTCCGCGTCCACACGCTGGGTCGAGATGATGTGGAAGGGCTGGGTGAGAGCTTCGCCGCAGACAGCGTCCTCGGCAGGCACGTAGGTGGTGGCGTCGACCCGGACCGGGCCGTCGTCGGTCAGGGTCAGCGCGTCGATCTCGACGCCATGGCAGGTGTTCCCGGCCTGGCCGTGGAACACGGCGATGACCATCTGCTCGGAGAAGTCGACGTCGGGCACGGCGGAAGCCCCCTCGTCCTCATCGGGGGTGTGCTCGGCCCACAGCTCGGCCCAGGCCGCAGCCTCCCGGACGACCTCGGTCCGAGCGTCCACGATGTCGGACACCTGACCCTTGGCGATGGTCTCGAAGGCCATGGGACCTGGTGATAGCTGGCCAGCAGGGCCAGGGGTCAGGCACCCGGCAAGACCGACGGTCATCAGGCACAACCCAAGGAAGAGGGCGCTGGAGGCTCTCATGGTGGCTCCCTCTCCTCGTCAAGAGCACTTGAAGCCTCTTGGGTTGTTCGGCGGCCGCCGAACGGGTGACCAGGGACCAGGGGAACCATGGAGCCGGGAGGAAAGCGTTGGAGAGCCCCGGCCAGATGATCGGGTCGGGCGTCGCCGGGATCGCTCACCATCGCGGCCAGGCCTCCACCCGCGAGGAGACCAGCCCACCCTCCATGCCTCCCTCGACATTAGGTCCTTCCTCCGTCGGTCGCACCCTTTGTGTACCCGTGGCACGCTTGCCGGCTCGGCCATGGACGTCCACACCGTCGAGCTCTTCCACGTCGAGGTGCCGACCCAGGAGACCTTCCACCCGGCCTGGCTGCCGGCCTACCCGCAGACCGAGAACCGGTTCACGCTGCTGAGGGTCTCCACCAAGGATGGCCGCTACGGCGTGGCCGCCGGGCCGGCCTTCTCCCGGGAGCGCGAGGGCCTGGGGGACCTGTTGGGTCCGTACCTCGTGGGCCTGGAGGTCGACGACCTGGCCACGGTCCGCCAGCGGATCCGGGAGGCCAGCTACCTGGGCTGGTCCAACCGTTGGATCGAGATGGCCTTCCTGGACCTGCTGGGCAAGCTGGAGGGGAAGGCGGTCTGCGAGCTCTTGGGCGGCAAGCGACGCCGCCTGCCGGTCTACGGATCCACCGGCCAGGTCACCACGGAGCAGAACGCCACCGACCAGGTCGCCACGGCGGGCAAGATCGGCGCCGATCTCGTCAAGCTCAGAGCTCACGCCGAGACCCTGGAGGAGGACCTGGCCATGCTCGACGCGGCCTCCCAGGCGGCTGAGGCGGCAGGCGTGGACGTGGCCGTGGATGCCAACCAAGGATGGTTCGTGGACGCCACAGGGCCGGCCCAGCGGTGGGATCTGGGGCGGGCCAAGGCCTTCGCGGAAGCCTGTGGCGAGCATGACGTGGCGTGGCTCGAGGAACCCCTGGACATGCACGACCTGGAGGGCATGGCCAGCCTGCGCGAGGCAAGCCCGGTGCCCATCGCCGGGGCCGAGCTGATCGGGGGCTGGCATGCCATCCGGCCACTGTTCGAGCACGGGTGCCTGGACAAGTACCAGCCCGATGCTGTCTTCTCCGGGGTCGAGGCAGCCCTCCAGACCGCCAAACGGGCCAGCCAGGAGGGGCTCTCCTTCGCGCCGCACACCTGGACCAACGGATGGGGGCTCTTGCTCAACGCCCACATCCTGGCGGCCAGCGGCTTCGACACGCCGCTGGAGTGGCCCTTCGATCCGCCCGGCTGGACCCCCGAGGCACGGGACGGCACCATGGGCCAGAGGTTGCACCCGACGGTCAACGGCGAGTTCGAGCTGCCCGATGGCCCCGGGCTTGGCGTCGAGCTGGACCACGAGGCCCTGGACCGGTTCGGGACCCGGTTCTACAAGGCCACCCCGGGCAAGGTGGCCTGGAACGTCGTCAGGGACAAGGGCCTCAAGGAGAGCCTCAAGTACGCCTGGCGACGCCGGAGCTAGCTCGCCGGGCCTCAGGTGGCCGTAGCCCACAGCCCGGTGGTGCCGACCAGCTCCTGCTCGCTGTCCACCGTCTCGACGCTGTCGATCGGCCAGACGCCGTGGTGCGTGACGGTCAGGTTACCGGTGTACGTGTAGGCCGTGTCGGGGCCGGCGTCCTCCGGGTAGCTGATCGACATGGTAGCGACGTCCCCGGGCTCCAGGGTCAGGTCGCCCAGGGTGGCCGTCTCGCCCTCGACGGTGACGTCCATCTCGAGCGACAGTGCGTGTTCCTGCAGGCGCCAGGCCAGCGGGGATGCTGCCGAGGTGTGGAGCAAGGGCCATTCACAGGCCGTCCACCCGCCGGCTCGGACGAGGATCACGTCCTCCCAGAGGGCCAGGCCGACGGGGCCGGTGCGACCCTCGGCCTCGTCCTCGATCACGGTCAGGGTCTGGGCTCCGGTCTGGAGGCCGGCGGTGTCCCGCGGTCGATCGCACTCGTAGCGGTCGCGTTCCTCGCCGTGCTCCTCGATGGTGCCCTCCACGGTGACCACGGTCACGTCCGTAGGGCCAGGGGGTGGGGTGGGGCTCGTGGCGCAGCCAGCCAAGGCCAGCACGGCGATCAAGCATGCAGCGATGAGGGGTCGGCCGGACGGCATCACAAGGACCCACGGGCTCGGTGGCTATCAAGACGACGGACCTGATCGGTCCGGGCCAGGCGGGCAGAGCTGAGCCTCTAGGTGTACACAGACCGGACGTTCAGCCGGGTGATGACCACGCCCGCCAGGGCGGCCCCGGCGGTGATGGCCAATCCCAGGATCGGTTCGATGCCGCCCGGCTCGTCCTCGACACCGAACCCGGCCACGGTCGCCCGTCCCCCGGTTGGCTTGACCAGGGTGCCAGGCATGCCGGTCAGGTCGACGTGTCAGCACCGTTGGGACCCAGCAGGCCGGAGACCTCGCCGGCCCGGACCTCGAAGGTGACCCCGTCGACGACCTCGCCGGTCAGGTGGCAGCGGCGAGCCAGGCCGCCGCCTTGCTCGACAGCGTCCCCCTCGCGTCGCCGGCCGGACACGCCCCCGGCTACGCGACTCAGCCTACGGAAGCTGCGGTGTCATCGGTCCCACCGGCGTGCCAGGCCGAGGGCCACGACCACGGCCAGGAGCACGACGAGCGGGCTGGGCCCCGGCACGTACCAACCCCGAGCTTGTGTGAGCGTGCTGACGTAGGAGGCTTCGCCCTCGATGTCGGTGTCTGAGGCGAACGCGCTGGTGACCTCGAGCTGGACAGCGCCGATCTCGTTGACGTAGCCATTGTGGAAGGGCGTGTAGATCTGGAACTTGACCGTCCCGCTGGTCCTCTCGCCGCCGGTGGCGTTGCTCTGCAGGACAAGCGGTTCAGGCACGACCGGTTGGAACCCGCTCGGCACGTTGTCGGGGTTGGCCAGGGAGAACACGAACCGGGTGTCGCCGTTGCTGTAGTTGTCGATGACGATGGGGTAGGTCACCGCTTCCTGGGGTCCGGCCTGCCCGATCTTCTGCTCGAGCCGGACGTTGTACAGGTTGAAGTAGCCCGGCGTGACGGTGACGGTCGCCTCGGCCGGGCCCAGGTGCTCGACGGTGCCGTTGGTGTGGTTCTTCTGGACCCGGATCTCGACGGGGAGCTCCTGGGTCTCGAAGGCCGGGGCCCGCTGGTCGACGGCGATCTCGACCGGGTAGGCCAGGACCAGGGTGTCGTTGGCATCGTGGCAGACCTCGGTGGTCCGGTTGGTCATCGACGGTGTCGTCATCGTGATGTAGCTGGGCGCCTCGATGAGCGACGCGGTGGTCCAAGCTGTGGCCTGTTCGTCGTCCTGGCAGGGCACCCGCACCTCCAGGGTGGTCCTGCCGGGCTCGCCCAGGGGCTCGATGGGGGTCTCGATCGTCTGGTCGGAGACCTCCAGCTCCCGGGGAGCGTGGTCAGCCAGGACCGGCGAGGCTGTCGCCAGCAACAGGAGCACCAGAGCAGGCAGGACCCAGAACCCTCGCATGGGCCCCCCATGGGTCAGGGTGCCTATATGGTCCCTGGCGTAGGATGGTTAGAGCGTTGCACGACGTACCGAGGGACGAGGGAAGACCGGCTCAGTACAACTGGCCGCCGGTGGGCACGTCCTTGTCCGGGACGACCAGGACCGGGTTGCCATCGGGGCCTGGCACGCCCACCGTGAGGACCTCGGACTTGAAGCCCGCGATGCGCACCGTGCCGAGGTCGGTGGCGCAGAGGACCTGGCGGCCGACCAACTCGCCGGGCTCGTAGTGCTGGGCCAGCTGGGCCGCCGAGGCGACCTCGCGGTCCCCGAGGTCGATCCTGAGCTTCATCAGACCCGGCTTGCGGGCCTTCTCGAACAGCTCGGCGTCCAGCACCCGGCCTACCTCGAAGGTCGTGTCGAACAGGGGCTCGGTCATCGAGACCCCGCAGGCCCGCGGCGGGCTATGAGCGGTTCGGTGCCTTGGGCTGGCCGTGGGGACCTTCTAGGACCTCTGCCATCCCCGGCCATGCGCTTCGAGGACCGCGCCTGTCTGGTGACCGGTGCCACCGGCGGCATCGGGCAAGCCATCTGCCGCACCCTGGCCGACCAGGGGGCCCGCCTGGGGATCCACTTCGCCAGCCAGGCCGAGACCGCCGAGACCCTGGCCGACGAGCTGCCGGGCAAGGGCCACCTGCCGTTGCAGGCCGACCTGACCGCGCCGGATGCCCCGCGCCGGCTGGTCCAGCAGGCCGCCGAGGGGCTGGGCCAGGTGGACGTGCTGGTCAACAACGCGGGCGTCTACACCGACCACCCGCCCGACGGCGTCCGCTTCGAACGTTGGAAGGCGACCTGGGAGAAGACCCTGGCCCTCAACCTCCAGGCGCCGGCCGACCTGTGCTTCTGGACGGCCCGGCACATGGCCGAGCGGGGCGGCGGCGCCATCGTCAACATCTCATCGAGGGGCGCCTTCCGGGGCGAGCCGACGGCACCGGCCTACGGGGCCAGCAAGGCAGGGCTCAACGCCTTGACCCAGTCGCTGGCCCAGGCCCTGGCCCCCCACGGGATCACCGTGGCCGCCGTGGCCCCAGGCTTCGTGGAGACCCCCATGGTCGACGAGCTGCTCGAGGGGCCCGCGGGCGAGGCGATCGCCCAGCAGAGCCCCATGGAACGCGTGGCCCAGCCCGAGGAGGTGGCCGCCTGCGTGGCCTTCCTGGCCAGCGGCGATGCCGAGTTCACCACAGGGGCGATCCTGGATGTGAACGGGGCCAGCTACCTGAGGACGTAGCCGACCTGGCCACGAGGGACTCGAAGGAAGGAAAGGCCCACGAAGGAGTTATGATTATTATAATATCTACTAAGAAGTGAGTATCTCTACTGTTGCTTTCGGGGCGGTGCTCCCGTGGATCGGTCAGCTCCCGCCAGACCAGATCCCAAGCGAGGCTGCCCTGCCCAGCCAGGCGGCAGCCAGGCACAGCACGATGGTGAGGGCGACGTTGAGCCCGGCGGCGGCCGGATCGCCGTCGTCGATCAGCTTGAGCGTCTCGAAGCTGAAGGCGCTCATGGTGGTGAAACCGCCCATCAGCCCGACGCCGAGGACGGCGTTCTCGATGCCCGTGAGCCATCCACCAGCGGTGCCGCCGAAGAGGAGCACAGCCAAGAGGAAGCTGCCGACCACGTTGACGACCAAGGTCCCCGAAGGGAAGCCTTGGATCGTGGTCCAGCCGGAGACGAGGTAACGAAGCGCGCCCCCGGCGCCGCTGCCGAGGAAGACGAGGGTCAAGATCCGCCACTCCATGCGATCACCTGGATGCGCCCGATGCGCCCGAGCGGGCGCCGGTAGGGACCGTCAGCCGGCGCGTGGCGGTTCAGGCGGGCCCCATCGCCGGGAGCCCCCAAGGGACGGTAAGCCATCAACGTTGCCATCCACGAAACTCGTCCTCATCTGGGCACAACCTTTTACATCGAACCGGATGCGCCGCGCGGACCATGGCTCCGGAGGACACCGGCCCGACCACGGGAGAGGTCCACACCGAGCTCTCCCGGGACATGAGCCTGTTCGACATCACGTTCATCGGTGTCGGAGCCATGATCGGAGCCGGCGTCTTCGCCCTGACCGGGTTCGCGGCTGGCATCGCCGGGCCCGCGCTGACCCTGGCCTTCCTGATCAACGGGTTCGTGGCCCTCTTCACAGCGCTGAGCTACGCCGAGCTCGGGGCGGCCTTCCCGGAGGCCGGCGGCGGGTACCTATGGGTCAAGGAGGCCCTACCGGACCCGAACGGGTTCTACGCCGGCTGGATGAGCTGGTTCGCGCATGCGGTGGCCTGCAGCCTGTACGCCATCACCTTCGGCGTGTTCTTCACCGAGTTCTTCGTGGCCTACGCCGGGCTGGACCCCCACTTCGTCCTGTACGGGTTCATCACCCGGCACATGGCCGACGTGGGCCTGGCCGTGCTGGTCATCGCCTTGTTCGGCTACATCAACTACCGGGGTGCCGAGGAGACAGGTCAAGCCGGCGTCGTGGTCACGGCGATCAAGGTCGTCATCCTGGGCCTGTTCATCGTGTTCGGCATCCGGGCCACCCTCTCGGCCCCGACGTGGACGGACAAGTTCCTGGCCAACCCCTCGTTCATGCCCAACGGCGTCTTCGGCATCATCGGGGCCATGGGGCTCACCTACATCGCCTTCGAGGGCTACGAGATCATCGTCCAGAGCGGCGAGGAGGTCGTCGACCCGGGCAAGAACATCCCCAAGGCCGTCTTCTACTCCCTGGCCATCGTGGTCCCCATCTACGTCCTGGTGGCCTTCGCCGCCATCGGAGGCATCGACGTCACCCAGGAGGTCCTCGAGGTGGCCGGCGTCGAGGGGACCGTGGCCGACTGGAGCACCTGGCAGATCCTCGGCGAGCTGGGTGAGCTGGGCATCATCCGGGCCGCCGACCAGTTCGTGCCGTACGGCACGGCCTTGCTGCTCTTCGCCGGGCTGACCGCCACCATGAGCGCGCTCAACGCCACGGTGTACTCGTCCAGCCGGGTGAGCTTCGCCATGGGCCGCGACCGGGCGCTCCCCGAGCAGTTCCGCAAGGTCCACCAGGTGCGCCGGACCCCGCACTGGGCGGTCCTGTGGTCGGCGGTGCTCATCGCCGTGATGGCGATCATCCTGCCGATCGAGAGCGTGGCTGCCTCGGCCGACATCATGTTCATCCTGCTGTTCACCCAGGTCAACGTCACCCTCATCCAGATGCGGCGCACCCACCCGGATCTGCCGCGCACGTACAAGGTGCCGTTCATGCCGTGGCCCCCGCTGATCGGCATCGTCCTGCAGCTGATCCTCACACCGTTCCTGGTCTACGAGCTCGGCATGGAGGCCATCGGCATCGGTCACGGCAACGAGGGCCTGGCCGCCCTCATCGTCACGGCCCTCTGGATGATCGGCGGGATGATCCTCTACCTTGGCTACAGCGAGCCCCGGGAGGAGGCCAAGCGCGAGGAGGAGGCCCCGACCGTGGTCACCGAGAAGGCCCCGGCTGGCCGCGAGCACCGCATCCTGCTCCCGATCGCCAACCCGGCCAACCTGGACCAGCTCATGGCCCGGGCCCTGGACCTGGCCAAGGACAAGGACGGGGAGCTGGTGGTCATGAGCGTGGTCACGGTCCCCCAGCAGACCCCCCTGGACGAAGGTCGCCGGTTCATCGGCCAGGAACGCGACATCCTCGACCGGGCCCTCGAGCTTGCCAACCAGGCAGGCGTGCCCGCCAGCGGCACGATCCGGATCGGCCACCGGGTGGACCGCGCCATCCTCAACACCGTCAAGGACATCGAGCCCCAGATCCTCCTGATGGGCTGGAAGGGGGAGACACGCCGCCGGGACGTGATCCTGGGCACCACCCTGGATGCGGTCATCGCCGAGGCCCGTTGTGACGTGCTCGTCGAACGGGTCGGTGTCTCGAGGGATCGTATCGAGCGCATCCTCTTGCCGGTGGCCGGGGGGCCGCACGCCGAGCTGGCCGCCGAGATCGCCGCCTCGCTAGCCCGTCTCCACGACGCCACGATCGAGCTGGCTCGGATCGTCGACCCGGGCGCCGGCGAGACCGAGCGGGAGGGCGCCCGGGAGCAACTGCAGGCTGTCCAGCAGCTCATCGAGGAGGCTCCCCGCGTCGAGGTCACCGTCCACGAGGGCCACGATATCGCCGACGCCATCGTCGATCTCACCCGGTCGGCCGACCTGACCGTCCTGGGCGCCACCCGGGAGAGCCGGCTCCAGCAGCTGCTCTTCGGCGTGATCCCGGAGGAGGTCGGCCAGCGTGCCCACAGCCCGGTGATCATGGCCCGGCGCCACCTGGGCGTCACCGGGGCGATCGCCGCCTGGTTCAAGGGCCGTTGACGAAGCGACCCTGCGGCCCGAGATCTGGGCGAGGGTTGGCGTCGGGAACCGACCGCTAGATCCGCTGGCGGACCTCGGCGAGAAGATCCTCCTTCTCGTAGGTGCTCTCCTGACCATCGAAGATCTGTTCGCCGTCGACGCGGACCTTGAACACGCCGCCGTGGCCCGTCTTGAGCCGCACGCCATCCAGGTCCTCGCCGAACTCGTCGATCAGATCCTCCTGGACGCGCTGGGCGTTGCCCAGGAGGCCGCAGGGGACACAGAACTCGATCTCCACGTCGGTCATGGCGTCCCCCTGGAAGGGGACCGGACCGCAAGTAGGTACCCCCGCCGGTGGTTCTGGAGGATCATGCGTCGGTCACCGTCAGCGTGCCCTGCATCCCAGCCTGCCTGTGTCCGCTCACGTCGCAGAAGTACGCGTGGTCGCCGGGAGCCTCCACCGTGAAGCTCACGGTGGCGGTCTCGCCGGGCTGGATGGTGGGCGTCTGGTGGTCGGGCTCGCCGTCACCGTCGACGTCCAGGGCCCAGTTGTGCGCCACGTCCCCGATGTTCTGGAAGGCGACCGTGACGTTCTCGCCGGCTGACGCGGTCAGGTTGCTCGGCGAGAGCTGCCACTCTTGACCGGTCACGGTGACCTCTGCCTCGGTCTGGGATCCGGGCCCCGAGCTCGCCTGCATCCACGGGTCGCTGGGGTCGTCCTGGAACGGACCGGTCAGGATGCGGTCCTGCTCGAACATGGCGTGGATGAAGGGCTGGGTCTTCCCGTTGGGCAGCGTGAAGTTCGTCTTCACCGGGCTGAACACCGGCCCGTCGGGCGTGGCCATGACGGGGCGCACGACGATGTGCGTGTGGTGCGGCTGGCCGGCGATCGTCTCGTCCAACGGCAAGGGGAGCTGGTCGAGCGTGGCGAGCTTGTAGTCGTCATCGCGGACGGTCTGGGTGGTCATGAAGTGGATCCATTGATCCTCGTTGACGACCTCGCCGTTGACGACCACGTCGCCCACGCCCCAGAAAGCGCCGTAGGTGAACGCCCGGGGGAACAGGGGGGAGTCGATGCCCGTGGTCCCGTGGATGAACCCGTTGGTGACGACGCCACCACCGTTCTCCTGGAAGCTCCACTGGCGCAGACGGTCGACGTGGAGCTCGTACGTGTTGCCCTGGGGGTCGGAGAAGCTGGCTGTGGCGTCGACGCTGTCCGGCGTGTCGCTGGGAGCGTCGAACTTCGTGGGCAGGTCCCAGGGGGTCCGGTCCTCGTAGGTGACCGAGAAGCTGCCCTCGACGATCCGACCCTTGTCGCTGACCGGTGTCCCCATCTTGGTGTGCGTGAAGGAGGTGTTGTCCTCGTTGGTCGCCCGGGCCTCCATGGGCAACCCGGCGATGATGGGGACCTTCTGGACCAGCTCAAGCACGGTCTCGTTGTAGGGTGCCGGGAGTTCGCGGAGATCGTCCAGGCGCTCGACCAGGGTGCTCTTCGGGTGCTCGGGCGTGCCCCAGGAGCCCTCTCCCAGGGTCCGGGGTCCGGGCAGGACCCAGTAGACCAGGTCGCCCTCCCCTTGTTCGACCGTCACCGTGCCCGTCGGGGTGGTGGCCTGTCCGCCGCCGGCATCCGACGACTCACCGCCTTGGTCGACACCACCGTCAGCCGCCGGGTCCGTCGACGGGTCGTTGGTGTCGCCCGACTGGCCCGGGTCCTGGTTCACGCAGCCGGCCAGCGCCGTCCCCAGCAGGAGCACGGCCAGCAGGAGGACGCGGGGACGGCTCATGCGGTCCCCTCCCGGGGGACCAGAGCGACCCCGTCCCGGTCCAGAGCCTTGGGATGGAGGGGCTGGACGTTCCTCGCGTCGTCCGACAACCTGCACGGCACGCGGTACCCGAGCTCGACCTCGATCATCGTAAGCAAGCGTCCGACATCCCACTTGAAGGGCGGTTAACCCCGCGGTAACCGCCCACCTGGGGCATACCCTGGACCTCGACGGATCTCCCCAGGTCACACCCAGGTTGATATGACCAAAGACCCCATCGCCCTACGATGTCCCGTACCCAAGCCCCTCCCCAGGCTTGCTGTCTCGGTCAGTCCTGGTGCGCTGTGACCTGCACCACCGAGGTGCTGGCCCGCAAGTGGCACACCATCATCGTCCATCGGTTGCTGAACCACGGTCCCTTGGGGTTCAACGAGCTGAAGGCCGCCATAGACGACATCTCGGGCAAGGTCCTCTCCGAGAGCTTGGACGACCTGGTCGACAACGGGCTGGTCGAGCGGACCGTGATCCAGGAGACCCCTCGCCGGGTCGAGTACGCTGTGACCCAAGCGGGCAGGGATCTGGAGCCCGTGATCGACGCCATGGAGACCTGGGGTCGCAAGCATCTGGACCCCGGTAGGACCGACGGGCTCGGGGTCCAGGACGTCGTGGGGACCCGTGTCCGGTGACCCACGGCGGGTCAGGCCGCGTACACCAGCCAGCCTACCGGAGGATATCCAGACCCTTGTCCTCCTCCAGGGTGGTGGTGTGCCCGGGCCCGTGGCGCCCCCACCGGCCGATGAACGCCTCCAGCGGCTTGACCAGCGAGGGCTCGAAGCTGTCGGTCCCGACGATGCGCTGATCGCCGAACACGAACGTCGGCCTGCGCACCAAGCCTAGGGCCTCGGCTTTCTCGTCCACCAACTGGAGGCGCTCGTCGTAGGCCGGGTGGTCCATGGCCGCCTGGAAGACGCCGGGATCCAGGCCGACATCGTCGGCGATCCCAGCCAGCACGTCCAGGTCCCCGACGTTCTCGCCGTCCTGCCAGACCGCCTCGAACACGGCCTCGTGGTAGGCCTCGACGGCCTCGGTGCCCTGGTCCTCGGCGCGCTCGAGCCCGCGCAACGCCAGGCGCGTGTTGGAGCCCACCGGGGGCCAGTAGAACGTCTCACCCAGCTCGTCGGCCAGGGCCCCCATCGGGCCCTCGACCGGGTCCGTGCCGACGCCCTGGACCCCGGGCGTGGGTCGCCCCTCCGGCGCGATCGTGGGATGGAGCTCCCATCCGCACCAGACGATCTCGAGATCGAAGCGGTCCCGAAGCCGGTCGACGCGCAGCTTGCCCACGTAGCTCCACGGGCAGTTGTAATCGAAGAAGACGTAGACCCGCGGCGGGGGGACCTCGTCGTCGGCCATCGATCCCGAAGCCACCGCCACGGGCATCAACCCTCGCTCACCGCTGGGTAACCGCGGGTTCATCTTGGGTGGCCAAGCTGCCCCGACGGTCGCCATGCTCGAGCAGGATCACCGACAAGATGGGCAAGGAACGGGGCGCCGGGTCTGGATCATGGCCCTCCTCTTCGGCGGGATCTCGGTGGCCTGGACCTACGGTTTCGAGCAGGTCCCCGACCTGCCGCTGTGGCCGGCGTTCATCGCCTCGGCCACCGTCTTCGCCGCCGGCGGCGGACCCTCAGGCCTGGGCCGTGGCCTGGCGTCCAACCTGGCCGGGGCGGTCTACGCATGGCTCACGCTCTGGCTGGTCGCAGCGTTGTTGGGTGGCGGGACCCTGGCGCTGAGCCTGGTGGTCGGCGCGGCCATGCTGGTGGCCAGCTTGCATCCTTTCGTACCGGGCTTGGGTTTCACGCCGGGCGCGTTCCTGGGCTACGCCAGCCACTTCAGCGTGCACGCGGCCGGCACGTCGATGGCGGTCGCCGGGTTGGGCGGGGAGCTGGTGGCCACCGCCGTCTCGATGACGATCGGTGCGCTGGTCGGGTTCGGCGTGGATCAGGCCACCGGGCGCTTGGTCGGGCCTCCCAGCCCACCCGGCTCAGACCCTGATCGGGCCTAGCCACGTGCTTGGTCCCACGAGCTTGGCTAGAGGTCGTCCAGCGCCTCGAACAGCACCTGCAGCTCGTCCTCGTTGTTGTAGAAGTGCAGGCTGGCCCGCATGCCGGCCTCGGGGCGAGCGTCGACCATGATGCCCCGCTCGGCCAACCGTTTGGCCTTCCACTGGCCACCGGCGCCGGGGCTGAAGCAGACCATGCCGCTGCGGTCCTCGGGCTCCTCGGGCCCGGTGAGGCTCCAGCCTCGATCGTCGAGGTGGTCCTGGAAGACCGTGCCCAGCTCGAGGCTGTGCTCCCGGATCTGGTCCACGCCAAGCTCCAGGACCGTCTTGATCCCCTCGCGAGCGGCGTAGAGGCCGGGGATGTTGGGCGTGCCGCCCAGGAACCGCTTGGCACCCGGTGCCGGTTTCCCAGCCGAGGTGTCGGGCTCGTAAGCGAAGGGATCCTCCAGGCCGAACCAGCCGGTCAACCGCGGTCGGACACGCCCGGCGACCCGGGGCCGGACGTAGAGGAACCCGGCGCCGGGCCCGCCGCACAGCCACTTGTGGCTGCCGCCGACGTAGAAGTCCACGCCGAGGTCCTGGACGTCGACGGGGATGGTGCCCACAGCCTGGTACCCGTCGGCCAGGACGTAGGCGCCGTCCTCGTGGGCCATCTGGGTGATCTCAGCGATGTCCTGGATGGCGCCGCTGCGGAAGTAGACGTGTGAGGTCAACACCAGGCGGGTCTCCTGGTCGATGGCCTGGGCGAACCGGGAGGGGTCCACGGTGGTGCCCTCCTCGGACTGGATGATGACGATCTCGGCGCCCAAGTCCTTGAGGTGCCGGATCAGCGGGAAGGCGGTGGTGAACTCCAGGTCGGTCATGACGATCCGGTTCCGCTCGGAGGCCCAGTCGAAACAGGAGAGCACGCCGGCGATGGCTCGCGTGGCGTTCTGCATGGGGACCACGCTGTCCGGCTCAGCCCCCAGCAGCTCCTGGATCAGGGCCGAGAAGGTGTCCATGGCCTCCGACCACGGCCCGTCCCAGGCCTCGATCCCCTGGGCGGCCCAGGCTTCCCAGTACTCGCCCAGGGCCTCGCGGGTCTCGCGCGGGACGGCACCCAGCGAGTGGCTGGCCAGGTAGGTGTGGCGGTGGAGGATCGGGAACCGTCGCCGGATCTCCTCGAGATCATAGCTCATGGGCGGTCACCTCCGCACCGGTCGCCCGGACCGGCCGCGGCCCCGGAGGGCTCGGTCGGGACCTCCGAGGAACGTCGTCATCATCGTTATGATGGATTCTTATCATCGGTGTCGGTCCTCTGGATCTCTGGATGTCCGTGGCTCGGTCGTCGGTCACCGTGGTATCTACGGTCATCTTGGGTCCTCCAGCTCGGTGCGGACCTGCCAGAGCTGCGGGAAGCAGCGCTTGCCGGTGGTCTGCTCCAGGTACTCGACGCCGCTGGAGCCGCCGGTGCCGCGCTTCTTCCCGATGATGCGCTCGACCACGCGCACGTGGTGCTCGCGCCAAAGGGCCAGGGTCTCGTCCAGCTCGATCAGGGACTCGGTCAGCATGTTGAGCGGAAGATGCTCCTCGACGTCCTCGTAGATCGGTCGCAGAGCCTGGAGGACCCGGCGCCGATCGGCCCCGTGGGCTTCCAGGTGGTCAGGGGACAGATCGTCCGGGAGCTCGAAGCCGTCCTTGGCCAGCATCTCGTAGTAGACCTGGCGCAGGTCGGGGGCCTCGAGGCGTTGGCGCAGCCGCTCGGCGTGGTCCGGGTTGGCCTCGAAGAACCGTAGGAACGCCTCGTCCTTGAGGCCGCAGGCGAACTCGATCTCCCGGAACTGGACGCTCTGGAAACCGCTGGCCGGGTTCAGGCGGTCCCGGAAGGCCAGGAAGTCGGTGGGTCGCATCGTCTCCAGGATGTGGATCTGCCGGATGAACAGATCCATGATCTCCACGACCCGGTGGACGAAGTGGCGGGCCTGCAGCGACTCGCCCTGCCGCATGTGGGCCATGGCCTGCTCGATCTCGTGGAGGACGAGCTTGAACCAGAGCTCGAAGCTCTGGTGGATGATGATGAACAGCATCTCATCGTGGTGCGGCGGGTCCGATTGGGGGTGCTGGAGATCGGTGAGCTCGTCGATCCCCAGGTAGGTGTGGTAGGTGAGGTCGCCGGTCCCCCACGTGCTCGGCTCCTCGGCACCGGCCATCAAGGCCTGACAAGCCGGAGGATTGGAAAAGGGCTTGCATCCGGTGTGCCTTGCCCGAGACCGGGCGCGACCTAGCCGGTCTCGTCGACGTCCACCAGCAGGTCCTGGAAGGGCAGCGGGATGTCGGCGATCAGCGCCGTGGCTTCGAGCACGCTGTCGTGCTGGCCGGCCAGGAGCTGGGGTTGAGGCTGCTCGACATCGGTGAACCGGATCGTGATCTCGCCGGGCCCGGTCAGAGCGTGGATCTGGCCCTCGGTCTCGCGCCCGTCGCCGTTGTCGGCCGTCGTCCCGTCGGCCAGCTCCAGGCTCAGCTTGCCTTGGGCCTGGCCCTCGATCCAGTGGTCGGTGAGGACCAGACCACCCTCCTCGAACGAGAGGGTCTGCTCCAGGTCGCTGGCTTGGCCGGTCTCCCGACCCCCGAGCTGGACAGCGGTGCCCTGGTCGTAGGCCTCGTCGACCAGGTCGATGGCCTGCACGCTGGTACCGGCCTGCACGTCCCCGAGGGTGATGTTGACCTCCTCGGCGTGGGCCCGCAGCTCGAAGCGATCCTCGTCGTCCCAGCCCACGGCGACCAGCCCCAGGTAGACCGGGCTCTCGGGGGAGATGGGGACGCTGCCCTGCCCGGAGGATCCCGCCGACCACGAGGTCCCGACCGTCCGCCCGTCGGCCTGGCAGCAGGCCACCGCCTGGCCGGCAGCAGAGGCTTCAGCTGCCGGTGCGACGGGCATCACGTTGGCGCCATGGCCCCGGAGCGGATGGCGCTCGGTCATGATCAAGGGGACGAAAGCCTTGCTATGCTCGGTGGCGTTGGCTTCCGCGATGTGCTGGAGCTCCAGATGACCGTGACCGTCGGCGTGGATGGGGACCAGGAACCAGCCGTCCTCCCCCGGGAGCATCTCGTCGGAGACGTCGACCGACCCCTCGGCCGGCAAAGGCGTCTCGGGCCAGCGGTGGACCTCCAGGGCGGTGGTCGTGAGGTCGATCTGGGCGACCAAGGCCGTGGCGCCGACCCAGCCGGACCCGCCAGGCGCCAGCAGCTCCTCAGCCAGGTTCTCGGCCTCGAGATCGGTCAGGGAGAGGCTGGTGTCCCCCGGTCCGCTGGACCCGATGGCCCAGAAGCTCTGGTTTCGACCGTCGCCGTTGTCGATCACGGTCCCGTTGGGCAGCTCCAGGCGCGCTTTGGCTTGCGTGTCGCCCTCGGCCCAGACGTCGACGCTGAAGAGGGTGGTCCCCTCGGCGTCCCAGGACAGGTGGGCCTCGCCGTGGTCGCCAGCCACGGTCCGGTCGCCGGCAAGGACGACGGTCCCGTTCTCCCGGGCCTCCTTGACCAGATCGACGGCTTGGACGGTGGTCCCCGTGGACAGCTGGCCGATCTCCAACGGCGCATCGAGGCCCTCGACGCGGATGTGGAAGCTCTGGCTTGGATCCCAGCCGTCGGCGGCCAGGCCGACGTGCAGGGTCTCCCCCGCGTCGAGCGGAAGGATCGGCCCGTACCCGCCGTCGTCGTCCCCGTCGTCGGCGTCGAACGGCGCTCTGATCTGCTGGGTCAGCTCGGGGCAACAGCGCTCGGTCGTGTTATCGTGGTGGACGGTGGCGGTCGCGTGGGGACGATCGACCCAGCCGTGGAAGATGTGGTCGTAGCCGGGCAGGTCGAGGATCAGGCCTTGGCCCTGGATCTCATCGCTTCCCTGATCCCGGCTCATGTTCTCCCAGATGCGGATCTCGACCTGTTGGTCGGTGGCGGTGGAGACCGGCAGCACGAACCACCCGGTCGATCCAGGCAGCGCGTCGTCGGTGACGTCGACGGTCTCGCCATCTTGGCTGACCGTCACCGGCTCGATCGTCCCGGCGTCCTCGAGGACGGTCTGGTCAGCGATGGCCAAGGCCCCGAGGGGCGCGGTCACGACGATGGCGGCCACGGCCAGGGTGCGGAGCATGATCGATCCCTGCCGTGGTTCCTTGTGACAGGGTATGGGCGTTCTGGATACGTCCTTTGATGGTTGCACGGCGTATCGGCCGTCACCTGGCGGTCAGCTGCGGACGTCCCAGGCCTCGACGACGTAGGTGAACGATCCGGTCCGCTCGATGGCCACCTCGTCGAACCGGTCGCTGACGAGATCGCGCATCTCGCCTGGCGTCAGGAAGACCGAGCCGAAGCGCATCAAGAGGTTCTCCCCCAGCTCGACGGCTCGCCCGAGGAACCGGTGGGGGTCGATCTCCTCGATGACCAGGCGCCCGTCGGGTCGCAGGATCCTGGCGACCTCGGCCAGGACATCGGCCTGGTGGGGGGCCAGGTGGTGGAAGGCCTCGGTGATGGTGACGGCCCCGAACGTGTCGTCGGGGAACGGCATCGCCTGGCCGACGCCACGGACCGGATGGATGTCACGACCGGCACGGCGTGCCCGAGCCAGCATGCCCTGGCTGGCGTCTAGGACCACCGGCCGGCTGGCCCCCTCGTGCAGAGCCCGGGTGAACCGGGCGGTGCCGCCGCCAAGATCCAACCGGGGCTCCGGCAGCCCGCGGGTGCGCTGGGCCACGGCCTCGACGTGGGTGGGGATCGGCAGGAGGTCGTAGATCGTAGCGACCAGATCGAAACGGGCCATGACCGACGGGCGATGGCCAACGCGTCCTATGAGTCCGCCGGTCGACCGGCCCAACGCGGTCAGGAGGCCGGGACCAGGGTCGTCAACGTCCCCTCGACGTGGAACGGCTGGTGGTGGCTGGCCCCGAGCAGGACCGGGTCCTCGTGGACCCACAGCGGGCCGTCGACGTAGATCACGTACCCGAGCTGCTCGCCCTCCAAGCCGATGTCGTCGAGCTCGAGGTCGACGGGGGAGGCCCCGGTCACCGTCGCGTAGGGCTGGGCGGTGCCGTAGCACCCGTCCCCGCAGGAGGTGTAGGGGGCCACGGTGAGGGACAGCTCCTCGGTCAAGGGCGAGAGGGCTTGCCAGGTGAGGATCAAGGCGAGGCTCCGGCCATCCCCTTCTGGGTCGACCGGGTGCCAGCTGTCCTGATCGCCCAGCGTCGTACCGGCGCACGCGTTGGGACCCATCGGTGCACAGGCCCAGGTCCCCAGGTTGCCCTCCCAGTCGATGGGGACCGTCTCCAGGCGGCCCACGTCGTCGGCTGGCTGGCCGGTGGGCGCCAGGGCGTCGTCGTTGCTTGTACCCCCGGCAAGGCAGCCGGTCATCGCGACGATGGTCAAGGCCACCACCATGGCCATCGTCGACGCCCGAGAGATCATGGTCTTGGCAACCTCCCGCCTGGGTGACCCTGGGGCACCATAAGGTTGCCGTCCCCTGGCGACAGCTTGAAGGAGGCCCAGACCCCCTGGCCTGCGTGGCCGAGCCCTGCTGCGGTGACCCCAGCGTCCGACCGGACCACTTCCACTGTCACCGATGCGGGCACTGCTGTACCAACCTGACCGATCGCTGGGATGACGGCCGGCTCACGGATCGGTTCCAAGGGCTGGGCCAGACGCCGATCTACCGGGTGCCCACGCCCGGCGGGTTGCGCATGTTCAGCTGGGAGGCCTCCCCGTTCTCAGCTGACGACCTGGTCCCGATGCTCGTCCTGCTCGACGAGCAGCGCGAGCGCCCGGTGGCCCTGGCCTACGAGCTGCAAGCCAAGCGGTGCCCCCGGTACGATGACGGCAGCGGATGCACGATCTACGACCAGCGACCCATGGTCTGCAAGGCCTACCCGCTGCTCGTCGTCCAGGGTGACCAGGGTCCCTCGGTGGCCGTCTCGGAGCCCTGCCCGGGCAAGGTCCCGGTGCTGGGCGCTGTCCAAGCCACCACCGAGCCCGAGCGGGTGCTCTTCGGGCTCTACCCCGGTGAGGCCGGGGCCGCACTGGCCGTCCCGGCCCTGGTCAACCACCTCTCAGAGCTGGTCGAGTTCCTCTCCTCGGCCGGTGTGATCGACCCTGTGGCCGATGCCGGCGAGGGCACGGTGGACGCGTGGCTGGAGACCGAGGCGTTGGATCTGGTCGAGCTGGTGGAGGCCGAGGGCGTGATGATGCGAGAGGACCTGGTCGACCGGGGCGACCGGATCGTCGAGGTCCTGCGCGAGCGATGGCTAGGTTAGCCGCTTCGTCCTGGATCCCGAGATCCCAGCGACGTGCGCTTCCGGGCTGCCCTGTCGACCACCAGGTAGACCCCCAAGGCCACGGGGACCGCTGGGATCAGCATCGGGGTGGCCAGGGACCAGAGATCCAAGGAGTAGTGCCCGAGGAAGACGTCCATCCAGGGCTCGTGCGGGTAGGGCGCTGCCCCCCAGACCGTGGGCACCAGCCAGAGCACGTCCGGGATGGCCATGTACAGGTAGCCGCCCAAGGGCCACAGTGTGCTGCCCCAGCCGATCGGGCCCTGCCAGAGGGTCCAGCCGGCAGCGGCCAGCAGGCCTGCTGCACCACCGTAGCCCAGGTGCCAGGCGAGGTGCTGGAGGCTGTCCTCGTGCTGGTAGAGCGCCCAGCTGACAACCAAGACGGCCAACCAGACGACGGCGATGAGGAGACGGCGGCGGTCGACCATAGCCACACCTCGTCTGAGGGGCTGGTCACGCCTGGGCCGGGGTCTCGGTCGACCCCTCGGCCATGGTCTCCGGCGGGCGGTCGCGACGGGCGGCGTCGTCCAGGGCGGCCTCCTCTCGCTGGATCCGGGCCCGGATCAGCGGGAGGTTGACGATCGCTGCCAGGATCCCGGTGGCCGGGAGGCCAAGGGCCAGAGGCAAAGCCAGCAGCTCGAGGGTGACGCCCAGGTAGATCGGGTGGTCGAGGAAGCTGTAGGGCCCATCGGTGATCGGCGCCTTGCCTGGGACCACGTAGACCCGGGTCGTCCAGCGTTCCTCCAAGGTGACCATGGACCAGAACCGCAGGCCCTGGCCGACGACGAAGACGACCAGCAGGACCCAGGTCCACCAGCCCAGGCCGAAGGTCCAGGGTGCGATGGCCCACTCGGCGACCAAGGCGATGAAGAAGACGACGTGGAGGACCACGATGGGCGTGTACAGGTCGTCCTCGACCAGGTAGCCGCCCTGCTCCTTGAGGATGGCAGCGTTGCGGCGGTTGAGGTAGAGCTCGAGCAGGCGTTGGGCACCGTAGAGGACGACCACCGCGGCCAAGAGCCAGAGCGGGACGTCGGTCATCGGGCCCCCTCCAGCAGGGCAAGTTCGGAAGCGAAGCCCGGGCCCAAGGCGCCCAACAGGACGGTGTCGCCGGGGCCGATGTCCTCCCAGACCTCCTCGAGGGCGAAGAGGACGGTGGGGCTGGACATGTTGCCGTGGTCGGCCAGGGCCTGGGTGGCTGGGCTCATCTCGTCCGGCGAAAGCCCAAGGGCCTTCTTGAACGCTTCCAGAACCTTGGCGCCGCCGGGATGCAGCACCCAGTGATCCGGCTCGTGGCCCTGGCCGAGGTGCTCGTCGAGGAAGGGGTGCACGATCTCGCCCAGCTCCTCCCGGGCGATCTCCGGGATCCGTGGGGAGAGCACGACGTCCAGGGTCTCCTCTTCGACATCCCAGCCCATCACGCGCTCGGTCTCCGGGAAGAGGTGGGAACCGCCGGCCGTGTGCTCGAGACCGCGGGCCGAGGCTTGGCTACCGTCGAGCACGACGGCGGCGGCACCATCGCCGAAGAGGGTGGCAGCGATCAGGGTCTTCTTGTCGAACCCGTCGCCGGTCTCGGCACCGGCCAGGGCTCGGCCCAGGGAGAACTGGAGCGAGCAGAGCTCCACGCAGACCACGAGCACCGGCGCCTCGGGGTGGGCGCTGGCCAGGTCGGCCCCCCGGTTGACCCCGGCGACCCCGCCGGCACAGCCCAGGCCCCAGACCGGGACGCGGACCACGTCGGGGGCAAGGCCCATCCGGTTGGTCAAGCGAGCGTCCAGGCTCGGGGTGGCGATGCCGGTGGTGGTGACCACGCAGATGGTCCCCAGCTCGTCGGGCGTCCTGTCGGCCGTCTCCAGGGCTCGCTGGGCGGCGGTCTGGCACAGCGGCACGCTGGCCTCCAGGAAGGCTTGGCTTCGGTCCTTGTGGTCGTGGTCCTGGAGGTACCAGGGGATCGGCCGGGCCAACGATCGCTCCCGGATGCCCGAGTTGTCGAACACGTCCAGCATCCGGGGCTTGGAGGGGGTGTCCGGGAGGACCTCGTCGGCGATCTCCCGCAGCTCGTCCTGATGGACGACGTGCTCGGGCGTGGCGGTACCGACGGCTTCCAGGGTGACGATAGGGGACCCTCCGTGCCCTCATGGGTCCAGGGGCACTTAGGCGCTCTTGGGCACGAGCCGCGACGTCGTCGGGTGGTTCAGCGACGACGCCAGGCGGCCACAGCCACACTGGCTGCCAGGACGACCAGGGTGATGGCCGCGCCGGGGCCTGGCACCGCGTCCTCCTCGGGGGTCACGTTGCCCTCGCCGACGGTGTCGTCGTCCCCGGTGGGACCACCGTCTGCCCCGGTGTCGCCACCGGTGGCGTTGGCCGACTGGATGACCAGCTCGCCGGTCATGCCCAGCTGCCGGTCGGCGGCCTGGCCGGAGTAGAACAGGTACTCGCCGGCCGGGACGTCCTCGATCGTGGTCAGCGTGATGTTCACGCTGTCGCCAGGCATCAGCGGCTCGTCGTGGGAGTGGTTGGCCGCCGGCGTACCCGGTTCGAAGGTCAGGTTGTGGAGGCTCTGGCCTTCGTTGGTGACGTTCAGCTCGATCGGGTGTTGCCCGGCGATCGTGACGTTGGCGTAGGGGTCATCGACGGTCCCGTCGGCCTGCTCGTTGGCCGCCTCGACCTCGATGCACATCGGTTCCTCGTCGGGGCACCCCTCGCCTTCCATCAGCGCCACGTCGTAGGTCTTCGTGTCCGCCGCCGCGTGGCCGGCCATCCCGACGATCAGGCCGACGGCGACGACGATCAGCAAGCTCCCTCGCATGCCGCCAGCAGGCTGGGACCGCCTCCCCATCAGCCTTATGGTCGATGGGTTGAAAGCAGGTGCCAGGTCAGTCCCGGCGGATGGCCCAGACGGCGCTGGTCTTGGCCACGACCCGGCCATCCTCGTCCATGGCCTCGCCGGCAGCGTAGGCCGTCATCCGACCTCGCCGATCGACCCGGGCCCGGGCGGTGATCCGTCCCCTGGCCGGCCGGAGGAAGTCGATGGTGGATGACTGGGTGGCCATCCACTCGTCCTCGTCGAGCGTGTGCAGGACCGCCGCGGCCACAGCCGAGTCGATCAGCGAGAAGATGACCCCGCCGTGCACCAACCCCGACGGGTTCGTGTGCTGCTCGCCCAGGTCGAGGCTGGTGGTCACCTCGCCGTCCTCGTCGATCTCGAAGGCGTCCACGCCCAACAGGTCGTGCAGACCGATCTCGTGCCAGTCCTCGATCCGCGCGGGTGCCTGGGGCCGTCGATCGCCGGCGGTGGGCATCGGGCCAACAGATAGATGGCCGCCGGTTCAAGCTTCCGGGACCTTCCCCCGGCCGGCCGTCGGCCCCCTGTCAACCAAGGTCTTGCGTCCGTAGGTACCTAACATGAAGGGTTTAAGTGGAGGCGCGCAAAGTCCCTAGCTGACGCATGCAGAACGCCGTCTCGGGCTTCAAGGTCGAAGGCACGTGGGAAGACGTCGTCGACCACGGAGAGCGGATCACCCGGGCGCTCATCCAGGCGGGCCTGGGGACCGCCGAGGCCAGCGACGAGCTGGAGGAAGCCCTGGACGAGTGGGAGGCCTGGCGACCCAAGACCCACGACTCCTTCGACGACGACATCCGCGAGAAGACCGCCGACCAGGCCAGCCTTTCCGAGGGCGCCGGCGAACAGGCCGGCAAGGCGCCCGGTGACGACCTCAAGGAGGCACGCGACAAGTTCTTCCGGGCCCTGGGCGACATCGAGCGTAAGGGCTTGCGCGAGGCCGTTTCCTCGGTGGGCGCCTCCCTGGGCCGGGTGGGCCGGGCGGCCGACTCGGCCGGGCGCAAGGCCTTCAGATCCCTGGAGGACCTGGTCTACCAGGGTGTGATGACCAAGGTCACGCCGTACTACTTCGACAACGAGCTGATCAGCGCCGACCTGTCCAGGAAGTCCAACGGCAGCCAGCCCCGCTACTCGCTCGAGGTCAACATCCAGGACGACCGGCTCAAGAACCGGGTCGCCCGGATCCTCAAGAACCAGGATGATCCCGACTACGCTGTGGCCGACCAGATGCCCAAGGACAAACCTGGCACCAACGGTCGCTGACGGCCGGGCCTGCAGGGAGGATCCATGGCCACGGGGATCGAGCTTGTCACCCTGGGCCTGGCCGGCCTCTCCAGCCTGTTCATGGCCTGGACCATCGGCGCCGGCTCCAGCGGGTCGACCCCCTTCGCGCCAGCCGTCGGTGCTGGGGCCCTCTCGATCCTGCGCGCAGCGTTCGTCGTCGGCATCCTCGGATTCGCCGGTGCGGTCCTGCAGGGGGCCAGCATCTCCGAGACCATGGGCCGGGGCCTGATCGAGGATGTCACCCTCTCCTCGGGTGCAGCTGCCGCCACCCTGGTCATCGCCGCCGGCCTGGTCTCCCTGGGCGTCTTCCGCGGCTACCCCATCGCCACGGCCTTCACCGTGACCGGTGCCGTCGTCGGCGCCGGCCTTGCCCTGGGTGGGCAACCCGCCTGGGTGACCTACCTCCAGATCGGGACGGCCTGGCTGGCCATCCCGTTCGTGGCCGGCGGGCTGGCCTACCTGACCGCCGTGCTCCTACGCCACCAGGGCGTGGCCGAGGAGGGCGTGGTCCCCCTCTTGGCCGGCCTGGTGGGCCTGACCCTGGCCAACGTCCGCTTCGTCGGCTTGGGCTCAGATCCGGCCGGTGCGAGCCTGGCCGAGGCGTGGGGCCTCCACGTCCCCGGCGGACAGCTCGTGGGGGCCATCGTCGTCTCCCTGGGCCTGGCCGCCGGGCTCGGCCTGCTCACCTTCTACAGGATGCGCCAGGACCCTCGCCAGGGTCAGCGCCGGTTCCTCTTGGCCCTTGGCGCCCTGGTGGCCTTCTCGGCCGGCGCCAGCCAGGTGGGCCTGGCCGTGGGCCCGCTGCTTCCCCAACTGGACCCCCTGGGTGTGCCGTTGATCGTGGTCCTGGGCATGGGCGGCATCGGCCTGCTGCTGGGCTCGTGGACCGGGGCCCCTCGCCTGATCAAGGCCCTGGCCCGCGACTACTCCTCGCTTGGCCCGCGCCGATCGATCGCCGCGCTGATCCCGGCCTTCCTGTTGGCCCAGGGGGCCGTGTTCCTGGGCATCCCGGTGAGCTTCAACGAGATCATGGTCAGCGCCATCATCGGCAGCGGGTACGCCGCCGGCAGCTCGGCGGTCAGCGGGACCAAGATGGCCAAGACCGTGGCCGCCTGGGTCGGCAGCCTGGTGCTGGCGCTGGGGCTGGGGTTCGGTGGGGTGTGGCTGCTGACGGTCCTGGTCTGATTGCAGGACCATACAACCAGAGGCCTCCGTTCAAGAACAACCAACCCGCCGGGAATCTCCAGGAGGCCTGGAGGACGTGTTGCACGGGAAGCCATCGTGCATGCGGGTCGTAGGGGAGGGGTTCGCCACGGACTCGTTGGCTGTGGCGTCCCGGGGAAACGTTGGTCAGCACCGATCGCAGAGCCTTGCCATCCGGACGCCGACCGTCGTCAGTTCGTAATAGACCCAAGGTCGTGAGCTTTCACACCGTCGAAGGAGACCCATATCGACCAAGCTTCCCGCAACGCGGAAGGCGTAGGCCCGATCGACGCCCAGCTCCCGTGCGAGCTCGGCCCCCGTACGACGGCGCTCTCGAAGCGAGCATAGGGCGCGGATCTTCGCACCGGACAGGTCTACAAGCCCGGCATCGACGAGCTCCTCAAGGTCGCTTGGAGGTGGATGCGGTTTCGGGCTTATGATCCTATACCTCCTTGACCGCCGCGGCCTGGCTAGCATGATCAGGCAGAGCCCCGTCGGATGGGGCCAACCCACCAAGCCACTGGCATCGGTGAAGGGAGGAGCCCAACGGTAAGTGCATCGTGGGAGGAAGTGCATTCATTGTAGGGGATAACTTGGCGCGGTCACCGGAACAGTCTTGATGCGCCGGGGCGACTCCCGAAGGAGGCCCGCCGTGAGACTGAGCCCCGAGATCAGCCGTGAAGTCCTGCGGCCCAGCTCCTTCTACGCTGTCGCCATCATGCTCCTGGCGTTCGGCGTGTTCGCCGGAAGCGGGGCGATCCGAGGCGCCTCGATCCTCCTGACATCCTTCGCCCCGCTTCTCCTGCTCCCGTTGGCCGCACTGCGCGCCACCGAGGACCGCAAGACCGGGCTGGCCGGGGTCCAGGCCCCCCTCCCCACCTCTG
>CAZBKU010000004.1:26280-28718 GCA_964492585.1 uncultured Thermoplasmatales archaeon
TGTACGCACCGTGTTCGCGGCCAAGGCCGTTTCCCTGTTCTTGATCTGGCTGGCCGTCATGGCGGGAGCGGGCGTTGTCCTCGCCCTCCTTGTCTCGAGCGCGGTGACCGAGGTCTGGGTCCAGATCCGTGGCCTGCTCGTCTGGGGGTTCCTGGGTGGAGTGGTCAGCCTCTCGGCGGGCCTGCTGGTAGGCTACCTCTCTGCAGGCAGGCGGGTCCTGGCGGTGGCACTCTCGGCCTCGCTTGGCCTCGTCTGGCTCGTGTCCTCGATCACCGTCGGCTATACGCCTGGCGCCCAAGGCACCGGACCGCTTCGCTGGCTTTCTCTCACTGGACCGCTCGCCTGGATGCCCTCAGAGATCCAAGCCGCCCGGCCGGCCCCCAGCTCGCTTGCGGATGGGAACCTCCTCGCAGCCACGCTTCTCGGCGCTGCCTACCTCGGGGTGGCCTCCTGGGTGGCAACCGGCCACCAGACGCTGGGGGGATGGCAAGAGGGCAGGGGCCCGTGGCGGGGGATCACAGCGATCGCCCTCATCCTCCCCTTGATCGCCGCCCCCGCCGTCGCGGGCATCCTGGAACCCCAACACGCTCCCAGGCCCGACGCGTTCAAGCTTGAGCATCATGGAGATCAGCACAGCTTCCGCATGGGACTGGACCCGCTGGCAGAGGACCGACCCTTCCTCATCGCGAGCAAGGAGTTCGACGCACGCCTCAACCTCCGCATCTACGGCCCACCAAATGACACCGTCCGGATCGACGACCTGACCGTGACAGGCAACGGGTTGACGTTCCGTGTGGACGAGGACTTCCCCAAGACCTACCGACTCGACAACGTCCAGCAGGACCCAGACAGGGACGGAGGCACCTTCGGATCGACCTCCGACTACATCCCCGTGACGGGGTACACCTCACACGCCCAGTGGCCCAGCTCCGTGAACGTGACCCTGGTTGCCGACGGCGACACCATCGGGTTCACGCTTGGAGGGATCAAGGACTGGGACTACCGCAAACCGCTGTCGAGCGCTCTGGGAGGCGTGCTGGCCCTCGGGACAGCGCTCGTCGGCCGCAAGGCCACCAGGGGCTTGAACACGTGGTAGCCGACTCGCCCCCCAGCCGGTGGGTTCGAGCTTGGGGCCGAGATAGCCTCCCCTCCTCTTGCTCGGGGGCTAACCCGTGACCGGCAAGGGACGCTTCGGATCGTTGGTGGTTGCCGAGGTTCGTCGGGGGCTCGGGAGGCCGATGACCTGGCTTCTGATCTCCATCGGTGTGGTGGTCGCCGGGCTCACGGGCCTGTTGATGGCGCCCGAGGGTCCCCTGGACCTCGTCCTGCTCATCGGCTTCGTCGTGATCCCGCTGTTCATGGCGCCCTGGGCCGCCTGGTCGATCTGCCGGGACCGCGAGACCGGGCTCGCCGAGGTCCAGGCGGTCGCCGGCCTGGATCTGTACCGTGTGCTGGGCGCCAAGCTCGTGACACTGAGCATGGTCGTCGTCTGCCTCCTCCTCACCGCGGTCCCCCTGCTCTGGGGGCTCACCACCGCTGCGACGACCGGCGGCCTGGCCACCGCGGCACCCTACCTCGCGTGGGGGCTTGCTTGTGGTGTGATCGCCTCGGTCCTGGGCCTGGTGGTCGGGCTCTTCTGGAAGCGGTCGACCCCCGAGGCTGTCGCGACGGCGTTCGCCGCCGTGGTCGGGTGGATCATGCTGGCGTGGTTCGGCCCCCAGCTTGTCGGCAGCGCCGGCAGCGGGGTTGCCGCCAAGGGCTTCAGGGCGCTGGTGCACACGAGCCCGATCACCTGGGCGCTCGACTGGTTCCAGGGAGCCACACCGACGTTCGTGTCGCTCCAGGGTCTGATCGGGGGCCCCTTGTACCTGCTTGCGTGCAGCCTTGTCCTCCTTGCCGCGTTCCCTGCTGGTCTCCAGACGTTGCTGGGCCCTGATCGGGGGACCAGGGCTCGGCGCCTTGGCACGATCCTCCTGCTGGCCGGGGTGGTCGTGCTCGGTGCCGGCCTGGTGGCGTGGCCCCACCAACCACCGGACGAGACCCCACATGGCAACGCACCGACCGGTCCGGGGGCCCAGGTCTCCGAGGTCGACATCTCACCCAAGGACGGCGGTCACCGGTTCCAGGCCGCCTCCAGCCCGGTCGTGGCGACGCTCGCTCTCGACGGGCCGCCGAACACCACCGTCGTCCTGTCCTCGGTTCACGTGACCTCGCCGACAAGCGACATCGAGATCACGACGCCGCTCCCCATCGAGGCGCACCTGGACCCGGAGGGCCAGGCGAGCGTCGACCTCGAGGCCACCCTATCCTTCGCCGACCTCAGGGAGGAACACGTCTTGACCACCGCCTGGACCCTCGACGGGGACAAGAGGGAGACGCAGGTGACCGTGGTGCTGAGCGCGTGGCCCATGGACCGCGGCCACATCTTCCTGGGGGCC
>CAZBKU010000005.1:0-27587 GCA_964492585.1 uncultured Thermoplasmatales archaeon
CTCACGTCGACGTAGGTCGTCGCGTAGACACCGGCCTCGACAGCCCACTTGGGGGGCCGGCTGACCTCGACCACGGGCTTGCCGTCGAGCTGGTCATCGGTCTCGACGGCCTCCCATTCCGGGGGCTCACCCTCCCGGGCGGCCTCGCGGGCGGGGCCGGGTGCCGGTTCCTCCTCGTCCTCGAGGTGGTCCGGGTGCCGGCTGAAGATCAAGGCGAGCTCGGCGATGAGCAGGATGGCCAGGATGATGATCCCGGCGATGACGACGTGGAAGAGCTCGACGCCCTCGCCCAGGTCGGAAGGGACCAGCACGTTGGCCCCGTAAAGCAGGACGATGATCAGGTCGAGGACCGCGATGACCGGGATGACGAGCAGCCACCAGGACCACGCGGGACCCTGGTCCTCGGCCTCCCTCGAGGCCTCTTCGGGAGCGTCCTCGGCGAGGGGTTCATCCTGTGCCATAGAGGGTCATCCTTGGAGAAGACGTCATCTCAAGATGGTGTCTTTATATCTTTCGTATCCCGGGACGGTGCCTTGCCCTGCAGGCCACAGGTCGGGCAACGGAAGCTCTCGCCCCGCTTGGGCGGGTCGAACACCGACGAACACCGTGGGCATTTGACGAGCTCGGGGTTGACCTCCCCGGCGTTGAACTCGGGTTCCGGCCACACCAGGAGCACGACCAGCCCGATCAGAGCGATCGCCTCGATCACGATGGCGGTCAGCAGGATACCCCGGGCCTCCCAGATAAGGAAGGTCGCCACGGCGGCCAGGAAAGCGGCCACCGCAACACCAAGGAGCACCCATCCGACCAGCCGCTTGTTCAGAGCCACGGATCCACGTCCCCTAGTTCCAGCGCTGCGTCAGGCCGAGCGCGCCGACCGCCACAGCGCCTGCGAACAGGATGGATAGGATGGTCCATTCGGATACGAAACTGTTTCCATCTGGACCGCCCGCGCCTTGGACCGAGAACGTGTAGGCGTTGTCGGTCTCGACGGGCCCGTCTGAGGTCTGGGCGATCAGGTCGATGTTGTAGTCTCCGGGATCCGTGGGAGCCTGGAAGGTGCCCTTCCAGTTGCCTTGGCCGTCGGCCTCAAGGGTCACCGACTCGAGCACGTTGCCTTGCTGGTCGGTGACGTTGGCCACGGCGGCCTGCACGGTGCCGTCGATCTGGACGCTGAAGACGACCTCCTCGCCGGGCTCGACGAGGTTCTGGCCGTCGACACGCTCGGCACCCTCCAGCTGGGGATCGTTGAAGATGCTGGCCAGGTTGCGCACGGTCACGGTGACCTTGCTGTCCCCGAAGTTGTTCCCGTCGAACACGATGGCCTGCAGGGTCAGCTCGCCGTTGGGCAGGATCGTGGTGTCCAGGTTGTAGCGTCCCAGGTTGTCGATATCCTGGGCCTCGGGGATCGGCTTGAAGTCCTGGCCGGGCCGCTTGTAGTAGAGGCTGACCTTGAGCTGGGAGGACTCGGTCTCGAGGTCGCTGGCCGTCCAGGTCAGCTCGGTGGTGCCCGAGATCACGTCGCCGTCGCTGGGGGTGCTCAACGAGATGGTGGGCACGGCGTCACCGGCCTCGAAGCTGTCCTCGGGGCTGGACCCGATGTTGCCGAAGAGATCCTCGGCCTTCACGGTGAAGTTGATCGTCGTGTTCCGCGGGAAGGCCGGGATGCGGCCCTCCCAGGTCCCGTTGACCAACTGGAGGTCCAAACGCTCCTCTTCCTCACCCTCGGGCGTGTAGAGCACCCAGGCTTCGGTGACGGTCGACGCGTCGTTGATGTCGGCGAAGACCTGCTCCCGGGGTTGGCCGGGCTTGGCGAAGACCTGGACCTTGGGCGGGCTCTTGTCGAAGAGCACCTGCCTGTTGATCTGGGAGCCCTCGTTGCCGACGGCGTCCACAGGCGTCAGGATCAGCCGGTAATCACCGTGGCCCTGGAAGGCCTGCTCCAGGTCGCTGAACTGGAAGGTCCCGTTGCCGCTCTCGAAGGTCAGGGTCTCCTCGGCGGTGGCTGTGGTGCCGGCCAGGTGTTGGACCCTGACGGTCAGGGTCCCCGGCCCGGAACCGTCGTCCTCGACGGCGACGGTGATCTCGCTGGTCTCCCCGATGATCTGCCGGTTGTCGTCCTGCTCGGAGGGGTCGGCCTCGAAGGTGGCCGACGGTCCGGTCGCGTCGACGACGAAGGAGTGGGCCAACGGCGCATCGTTGGCTAGGCCGGCCTTGTCGGCGGCGGTGACCATGACGGTGACGGTGTCCCCGTCGGAGAACGCGCTGTCGACGGCGTGGCTGAGCGCGAAGCCGTTGGGGATGGGGTTGGCCTGGAACTCGACCTCGTCGCCGTTGACGGTCATGGTGACCGAGCTCAGGTTCACACCGTCGCTGAAGTCCACGATGTCGACCCCGATGGTGGGTTGGGAGGGACCGTAGATCGTCGACCCGTCGGTGCCCACGACAGACGGCGTCCAGCTGTTGGCCTGGGCTTGAGGCGGGCGGCTCTGCTTGATCTCGATCTCGCCGGCCTCGCTGACACTGTGCCCGGCGTAGTCCTCGACCGTGAGCTCGTACTCCCAGATGCCGATCTCCGAGGCGGGCACGCTGAGGTTGGCCTCCCAGAAGCCGGTGGTCTCGTTGTGCTCCATCTCGATGCTCTTGGGATCCTGGGCGGGGAACGTAATGTCCAGCACCGGGGTCTGGATCTCGGTGGCATCCTCGATCCGGGCCTGCCAGGTGACGTTGCCACCGACCTCCTGGACGCCGCCTTCGGGCAGCGTGAAGAACTGGCGGATGACCGGGTCGTCGGTGTCGCTGACGACAAGCTGGCCAAGGCCGGTGCTGTTCTCCTTGAGCGCGAAATCGATAGCCACGAGGTCGACGTCGTACGAGCCGGCCTTGGCGAAGTCGCCGCCGACACCGGCCAGGAACGTCTGCTCGTAGGTGCCGTTGTCGGTGACCTGGCTGTTCTCGCCGGCCTCGCCGTCCTGAGCGCGGACCGCGGGCTCGTCGCCCAGGGAGAGCTTGAACGTGTCGCCGGAGCTCTGATGGGTCACGTTGAGGAACACCTCTTCGACCCGCAGGGCATCGGTCACGAAGGCCGAGGCCGTGGTCGAGGCGCCCGGATCGAGCTCGAGCGGGGCCAGGATCGGGTCGGTGATCTCGGCCTCGCCGTCCTTGTCGTTGAACCGAGCGGGCCTCTCGACCTCGCCGGTCCGGTTGTTGATGTCCTCGACGGTGACGTTGACGTACCAGTCGCCGGCCCAATCGAGGGTGACGTTGCCCCACTGGTCGTGCTCCTCCTCGCTGGTGTCCACGTAGAACTGCCAGTGGACATCGGAGATCTGGCCCAGCGGGTCGTCGCCCTCGGAGGTCGAGCAGTCGTTGCCGTAGGCAGGAGACGAGCCCTGGCCGCCTGCAGTGTTCTCGGTGCACGCTTTCATGGGCTCCATGTCCAGGGTGTACCGCAGCTCGCCCCGGTTGTCGTAGACCTCGACGACCTTGCCCGTGGCGTCAGCACGCTCGTTCTCGGGGTCGTCGGGGACCGTGTCCGGCCGCCCGTCGCCGGAGATCAGGGCGGTCAGGTTGAAGTCGTTGCCGGGGTCGTCGGCGGTGCCCTGGTAGGTGGGGGCACCCTCCTCGTTCGGGTTGGTTTCCCCGTTGAACTGGAACTGGACGACGTCGACCTCCTTGGGGAGATCGGTCAGGTTGAGCTCCACGACCTCGGTGTCCGGCGCCGTGGAGGCCTGGCCGAAGGTGTCGTTGGCCCAGACGCGGTAGATCAGGTCCAGACCGTCGCTGAGATCGCTGAGGTCCTCGGACAGGTAGATGACATCCTCGGGATCCTCCATGGACGTGTTGTTGGCCTGCTGGCCCAGGATCCGGCGTTGGACCTGGTACTGGTCGGTGTGGTCGCCGGTCTCCTCCATGGTCAGGTTGGCGATCGTGTCCCCGCCGGGGGTCTCGATGATCGCCCGGACCTCGTCGGTGCTGGGATCCTCGACCGTGGCGTTGAAGGTGATCAGCTCGCCCTCTGTCGGCGTGGAGACCTCATCCTCGCCAGGCCCCGGGTCGACCTCCAGATCGGAGATCTGCGGGGCTTCGGTGTCGTTGAACTCCAGGGTGATGCAGTACCGGTTGTAGAGGCCCATCTCGTCGTCGAGGTCCACGTTGCCGGGTTGGCAGATGTTGGTCTCGTTGTACTCGGCGATCCGCTTGTGCCGGTCGTCGACGAGGGTGTCGGGGTAGAGGGCCGCGTCATCGAGGCGGACCTCGATCTGTTGCGTCCCGCCGCCTGGGAGGCTCTGGACCTTCCAGCCACCGGTCTGGACCTGGGTCTGGCCCTCGCCGACGGCCGGGATCGAGCTGATGTTCTTGATGGCCTTGTCGCCGTCCTGGCAGTTGTCGCAGTCGGCGAGCTGACCGTTCACGTAGACGGCGATCCGCCAGTCCCGTTGGGCGTCGGATGCCTCCTCATCGATGGGCCAGTCACCGTCGTTCATCCATCCGAACTGGACGTTGATAGCGGTGTCTGGTTGACAGGGGTTGTCCTGGGTCCCGCAGCCAGGGTTCTGGGCGTTGGTGATCTGGGGCGCCCCACCGCGGTCGTTGGGGTCGTCGTCAGCGGTGTCGCTGGGGCCGCCCTGGTCCTTGGTGTCGAAGACCAGGTTGGGCCCGTCGATGGTGAACAGGTGGGTGAAGTTGTTGTTGCGGTGCCCCAGCTCGTGATCGGAGAGATCCTCATCCGCGTCCGACGGCGGGGTCAGATCGTGTTCCAGGGCGAAGCTCCGGTTGTCCAGATCCCGGTTGACGGTGACGTTGAGGTTGATCCAGCCGGCCTTCTCGTTGCGGTCGACGGCCGGCATCTCGATCTCGGTCAGGTAGGAGCCTTCGTTGTTGGGCGTGTCTTCCTCGTTGACGATGTTCGAGTTCGTGGTGTTGAACTGGAAGTAGAACGGGTAGACGGGGCGGTCGACCTTGTCACCGGCGGTGGCTTGCTCCAAGGTGATCTCCCGCACGGCCTCCTCGATGACTTGGCTGAGCTCGGGGCCATCCAGCTCCTCGTGGAGGCGTTGGCGGACCTCGTAGCGCAGGGGTGCGTCCAGGGGGGAGCCTCGCTTGTAGGAGCAGACGAGATCGCTTTGCCGATCGGTCCGGGTCTCCGACCTCGTCCACCAGCCGTTGGCATCCGCGCTTTGGGGGTGCCCGTCGGCGTCCTCAAGGCACCTGGGTAGGAAGTTGTTCCCTGTGAACGTGGTCGGGGCGCCATCCGGTGGGGCGTCCTCTGGCGTGTAGTCCTTGGCATCGTTCTCGCCCCAGCCGTTGACGTCGTCGGCCTGGGGGACAAAGGGAGCGTCGAAGGGGGACTGGTTGTAGTACAGCTCCCCGCCGTTGGGGTTCCAGAGCGGGTAGTCGCCATGGTTGGCGATGGTGACCTCGAAGTCGATGAAGGGGTCGTCGTTGTTGTTGTACGTGCTGGTGGTGTCCTCGCTCGAGGGCAGGACGATGGATTCGATCTGGAGATCGGGGCGCTGCTCGACGACGATCACCCGTTCAGCACCTGCGTAGGGCTCCAGGCTGCCGGCCGCCTGGTTGCCGGCCACGAAGCGGATGCGGTGTTCGCCGTCTGGGGTGTCGGCACGGTCGGGGATGGTGATCTCGGCTGTGATGTCGTCACAGGTGTCGTGGGTATCCATGTCACAGGACCCGGACATCCGGGTGTTCAGGTCATCGACAGGGTAGAAGATCTGGGCCTGGACGTTGCTGAGAGAATCCTGCTGGACCGTCTCACACTCGTCGGGGACCCTGTTCTCGATCAACAGCTCGATCTCGACCCGGTCGCCCTTGTCGACGAACACAGCGTCGTCGGTGAACCGCTGGCTGGTGGTCCCGTTGAAGAAGCGGACCTCCGGGATCCAGATGGGGTTGTCCACAAGGGCCGCGCAGCTCTGCGCGGAGGCCTCGTCTGCCGTCAGCACGGCGGCTGCCGGCAGCAGGAGGCTCAACGCCAGGGCGACGGTCAGGATTCTCGGGTTCGCGGACGAAGGTCCGTTGTTGCTCATAGCTCCACCTCAGCCCCAGGGGCAACGGGCTGGTCGTCGGTCGGGGCTTAAAGATTGCCCCACGCCGGAAGCGTGCCAGCCTTCTCTTGAGCTTTTCGGAAGGGCCCTTGACCGGTGGGACCGCCCGGCCCGCGTCCCTACAGTCGGGGGGACGCATCAACGGGCGAGCTTGAGCGTCACCTGCACGGTGGCTGGCAGGAACGTATCCCCGTCCAGACAGCCACAGGCGCCAGGGGTCCCGTCGGCGGCCACGATCTCGATGAAGCGGGTGCCGTCAGGCAGCGGCTGGTCGACGGTGTCGGTGTCGTCGCCGCAGACATCCCGAGAGTCGGCCGGGTTGATGGGACCCTCGATGGACTGGAAGTTGCGGTCCCGGAAGGTGACCTGGAGATCGTAGCTGTTGACCCCCGAGTCGAACCCGGTCAGGCAGTAGGCCATGTCCTGAACCTGGCAGCCTAGGTCGGCCACGAAGGCATCCAGGCCGTTGACCGGTTCCTTGGCCGTGTCCTCGACGACGTCGTGGTTGGCATCGTTGAAGGCCAGCGCCCAGGCAAGCGACGTGACCGGCAGGTTGGGGGTCAAGGGCTTGGGAAGGATGATCTCCTCCTTGTTCCATTCGAAGAACCCGCTTGAGCCGGGGTTCTTGTCGAGGATGCAGTCCTCGTCGTGGTTCTGGGGCTCGGCAGCGTCGCCGCCGGCCTGGGTGGCGGGGATGAAGATCAGCACGAGGGCTGCGACCGCGACGATCGCCAGCGCTCGGATAGGGGTTGGTGCCTCCATGGGGCTAGCCTCCTGCTGATGACCACGGACTGCCGCCTCTTCAATGTTCCTTTAGTCAAGCAGGTGACAGAAGAAGGGGCCCCCAGGCCATACAGGCCTGGAGGCCGGACCCGGAGGGTAGCGGATCGCCGGTCAGGACATGGGCAGAGCGGTACCTACCAGGTCCTGGAAGCCGATCTGACCGTCGCTACCGGGGATCTCGGCAGCCAACGACTCGGTGTCGGGCAGGTCGACACCCTCCTGGGGGCAGTCCGTGATGTTGCGCTCCAGCGTCCAGGGGCTGTAGATCCAGTGGTTGGGCACCTGCTGGACGTCGAACCGGGTATCGGAGGAGATCTTGTAGTCCAGCGTCGCCTCGCCGGTGGCCCCGCTGGCGACCCGCGCGTCGATGGCGACGATGTAGCCATCATCGCTTGGCGGGAGGGTCAGGTGGGAGCCCACACCCGGGAGGGAACCGACGCCGGCGGCCTCGACGCCGTGGCTTCCGAGGGTGACGGTCTGCAGGTGGACCAGGTAGTCGGTGGAGACGATCGGCTCCCCGTCGTCGGGGTAGAGCCTGTAGGCCACCTCCCACGGGCACTTGGGTGTGTGGTGGTCGCCACCCTCGTTGCCGTAGTACTCGTAGACATCGACGGTCCCGACGACAGGTTCGTCGGTCTCGATCGAGACCTGGTAGGGGTGGACATCCTGGCCGTTGACGTGCAGCCAGACCGGGCCGTCGCCGCCGTTGGTGTCCTCACCGTCGTAGACATCCGGGACATCGTGTGGCACGTTCTCGTTCGAACAGGCTCCCGTCAGCACGCAGACCAGGTCGTAGAAGAATTCGACCCCTTGATCGTCGGTCGGTCTAAACGAGATCGGGTTGACGACGAGGTTGTCAGGCACCTCATCCTCGATCACGATGCTCCCTGTGTACTCTTCGATGTTGGACGCTGCGCCAGCCAGAGGTACAAGGCCGGCGACCAACAGCACCACGACAGCCACACTGAGTTTCCTCATCAAGCTCATGCCTCCGAGTGGTTGTGCAGGTCGGTCAGTGGGTATAAAAGTATTCTGCTCAACGGGTATTCAGAGCGCGGCTGGTTGTTGTCACCGGGGTGGGTGAAACGCTGAGCGCAAGCGGCTCTCGGTGCTATGAGGACAAGGCCCACCACGGCCGCCAGCGCCCGTGACAGCCTGACCGGGAAGTCGGGAACGCTTTTATAGAAGGAGTCCTACCCTATCGGTGTGCGCGCGCGGTTGGTCGAGCAGGTCAGAGGCCTGCTATCCCATGCAGGGTTCGCGGTCTCGGAGGTGTTCCAACATCGACCGATCTCCTTCGACTTCCTGGCCCGCCGGGACGACCAGCTCTACATCCTCAAGGTCCTGACCAACATCGACTCCCTGTCCGAGGACGTCAGCCGCGAGATGCGCGTGCTGGCCCGGTTCCTGGACGGCCGCCCTCTCCTGGTGGGCCTCAAGTCCTCCAGCGGGCGCCTGGAGGCCGGGGCGGTCTACGTCCGCCACGGCATCCCGATCCTCTCCTTCCAGGGCCTCAAGGAGTACCTGTTGGACGGCGCACCTCCGGTAGCCTTCGCTGCCCCGGGCGGGTTCTGCGTCCAGCTCGACGGGGACAGGCTCGAGGAGATCCGTCGCGAGGAGAACCTCTCCCTGGGCCAGCTGGCCGACGTGGCCGGTGTCTCCCGCCGGGCCATCAGCATGTACGAGGCCGGCATGAGCGCCACCGTCGAGGCCGCCCTCCGGTTGGAGGAGTACCTGGAGGAGGAGCTGATCGTCCCGCTGGACCCCTTCAGCCGCGTGGATCAGGACGACCAGGAGACCCAGACGCCGGACTGGCGGCAGGTCGACGACCCGTTCACCCGGGCCGTCTTCGAGCTGTTGGCCGGCAAGGGCCTGGGGATCGTGCCGACCAGCCGCAGCCCCTTCAGCGGGATCGGGCTCCTGCATCCTAGCCAGCCAGCCCCGGCCCCCCACGACGACGCGCTGTTGCTCAACGCGCTGAGGGACGAGGATCGCTCCGAGGACCGCGAGATGATCCTGCGGAGCGTCAGCTCGATCACGGAGCGCACGGCCGTCTACATCGTCGGCCAAGACATGGAGACCCCGCCCGGTGCCGCCGTGCTGCGCCGCCGCGAGGTCAAGCGCATCGAGGACCCCGAAGCGCTGGCCGAGCTCGTCAAGAGCAAGAAGACCGACGACGAGTGACCTCGGCCCGCGCCGATCGCCTGGCAGCCATCGTCAACAAGGCATCAGCGTGAACGCTGCCCAGGCGGGTCGGCTGTCCGTGTGAGGGGTGCCGGGGATGAGTTCCTGGGCGGTCACCTCGATGAACCGGGTCCCGTCGGGCAACGGCTGGGCGACCTGATCGCAGATCCCGCCGCTTCCACACATGAACGAGGCGGTGTCCGGCGAGCTGGTCCCGATGGCTTGGAAGCTGGCATCCCGGAAGGTCACAGATAGATCCGGGTCGCCCAGGTCATCGTCACGGTGCTCGATGCAGAACGCCGCAGCCTCGGTCTGGCAACCCAGATCGTAGATGTAGGCATCGACCCCGTTGACCGCCTCCCGCGCCTCACCAGGCCCACCCTGGCCCAGGAGCAGAGCGTAGGCCAAGCTCGAGGCAGGCACGACCGACGGGGGGCTCGTGGTCAGCACGCTCCCTTGTCGACCCTCCTGGCTGAGCTCCGGGCACGCGCTGGTCCCCGGGTCGGATGCCAGGCCACCCGGTGCCAGAGAGAGGACGATCATCAGGCTGATGCTCCACGTGACGATCCCTGCTGGTCGCACGTCCGAGCCTCCACCACCGGCAACAGCAGAGCCGAGCATAAGCGGTGGGGGTCGCCCGAGGCGGCGGTGAGCGGACCTCTCCCCCTCCCTGTCCCCACGGTTGGAGCGCTAGGGCGCCTCGTCGGTCCAGATCTTCATCTCGCCCTTGGGCTTGGAGACGCAGGTCAGGCAGTGGGTCTTCTGCTCGTCCTCATCGATGGCCTGGACCTCGGACTGGTCGGGCTCGGTGCCCTCCCACCGGGCGCTGCAGGTGACACAGCTGCCGGCCCGGCAGTCGAAGGGCAGGTCGAAGCCGAACGCCTCGGCGGCATCCAGGATCGACTGGTCGGGGAAGACCGGGATGGCGGTCTCCTCCTTGACCAGCTCGACGCGGTGGGCGCCCTCGGGGATCTCGTGCTCCTTGAAGCCCTCCTCTTCCTCCTCGGTGGGGACCTCCAGGGTCGCACCTGCACCCTCGCGGACCTCCATGCGTTGCTCGACGAGCTCCGGCAGGGTGATCATGTCCACACGGGACTGGGAGAGGACGTGGGCCAGGTCGGTGCAGGCCACAAGGGCCTGGGTGTCCAGCGCGTCCTTGATGCGGTCGGTGAGCTCCTTGGCATCGGCCGCGTGGGTCAGATGCAGGCCTACGTCGGGCACGAGGACGTCCAGGTCGGCGACCGTGGCGGTCACGCCGGGCATGGCGTCGACGACGCCCTCGAGCGCCGAGCGTTCGTCGGCATCGGCGAAGGGGGAGTGGACGATGGTGAGGGAGAGCTCCTCGGGCCCGGCGTCGTCGGCGTCGCCCTCGTCGCTCTCGTCCTCGGTACCCTCCTCGGGCTCGCCGTCCTCTGCGGCCTCGTCAGCGGCCGCTTCCTCTGGCACCCCGTCGGAGGCGCCACCCTTGAAGGTCAACCGGCCGGTGTCGACCAGCTCGGCGACGACCTGGGCGAAGCTACGGACCTCGGGGTCCCAGCCGTCGACATCGCTGCCGGCGACCAGGTCTCCCAGGCGTCGATCGAGGACGTCGGCATCCTCGTTGGACAGGGTGAACAGGGTGCTTGGCAGGGTGCCGCCCAGGTGGTCCCGGGCGGTCTCGGCGAAGCGTTGGCAGGCCCCGGCGGCGGCCCCGAAGGCGCCCAGCCGGTAGGCGAGGGTGCCGGGGTGGGTCTCCTTGGCGCCAAGGGTCGTGAAGCCGAACCCGGCGTTGTTGAGCACACGGAAGGCGGCTGCAGCGGCGTCGGTCTGCTCGTAGCAGGCGATGTCGCCGGCGATCAGCAGGCTCGTGGTGTCGGTGCCGGCCGGGGTGCCGCCGGGCAGCCACTCGCCGCGAGCCTCGGGGTCCGCGGCCAACAGGTTGCCGCCGGTCTCGAGGCTGTCGATCAGCGGGGCCACGCGGGTGTCCAGGCCGGCGGCGCGTTGGGCGGCCTCGCGGACGCCTTCGATGGTGGCCAGGATGGGCACGCCGTTGTGGCTCTGAGCCTCGTAGGTCGGGACACAGGGCGTCGAGAGGGCGTGGCCCGCGGTGTCGGCCTCGGGGATCGCGCCCTCCAGGATGGCCTTGGCGGCGGCCACGATGCCGCGGGGCAGCTGGGTGTCGAACCGGTAGGCGCGCACGATGCGCCGGGGCTTCTCGTCCTCGTGGCTGATCCCGCGGTGGAGGCCGCCGGTGAGGTTGGTGTGGCCCAGGCCAGAGCACTTGTAGAGCTCGTCGGCCAGGTCGGCCAGGCGCGGGGAAAGCCGACGACCGGCGCTGGCGTGCAGGGCCTTGTTGCTGGTGTCCGGCCCGCTGCCCCGGCGGTGGTCGAAGCCACCGCGCATGGCTTTGAAGGTGCCCATGCCGGGACCCAGGGCTGTGCTGAGGCGTACGATGGGCAGGCCCTTGACCCGGGCGGGGATGACCTTGCCGGGGTTCATGACCTCCTGCTTGTCGTGCTCCTTCTTCCAGGCCGACAGGCGCTTGACCCGGGCCTTGCCCAGGATGTCCTTGGCCTGGCCGGCGTGGAGGAGGCCGGCGGCGTAGGGTCGGCCGCCGCGGCCTTGGGCGGCATCCTCGAAGGCCATGGCGTTGCCGATGGCCAGCGGGTAGTTGGGCAGGCGCTCGTCGGCCACGATGGCCGCTTGCAGGAGGACCTCGTCGGGGCTGATAGCCACGGCCCAGATGGCCCACTCGGGGGCCTTGAGGGCGTCAGCGCCGGCCGTCCAGGCTTCGGCCAGGCGGTCCTTGTCGACCACGGCGTGCCCGGTGGCCAGGCTGGGCCCGAACCGTTTGAAGCAGTGGTGGTGGAAGCGGTGCTCCCACTCCCAGGCGGCGGCATCCTCCGAGACGATCTCGCCGCCGATGGCCTGGCAGACGGTCTCCAGGCGCTCGGTGGTCTGGTCGACCTTGTCGCCGTCTGCCAGGGCGGTGAGCACCAGGAACTGGCCCCTGGGCAGGGTGCGGGAGGACAGGGCCTCCTGCTTGAGGTCGACGTGGTCGGGACCCAGGACGTGCAGGGAGCGGATCGGCAGGCCGGCGATGCGTTTGAGGTAGGCTTGGACCTCGTCGATGGTCTCGAAGCTGGCCGCGCAGGCCGCGATCTCGATGTGCTCCTCGACGTCCAGGGTGACCTCGACGATGAAGCCTGTGGTGCCGCAGCAGCCCTCGACCAGGTCGAGATCGCCGCCGGTGTAGGTCACCAGCTCGCCGTCGGGCGTGACGACCTTGGCCTCGACGAGCATGTCGCGGACGGTGCCGGTGGCCAGGCTGCCGAACCCGCCGCCGCCGGTTGCCACCCAACCGCCGATGGTCGACAGGGGGGACACGAAGGGGTGGGCTTTGAGGCTGAGCCCTTCCTCGTTGAGCCGGGCTTCCAGATCGGTCCAGCTGATGCCGGGCTGGGTGGTCACACGGCCGGCCTCGGTGTCGATCTCGACGACCTCGTCGAAGGCGCGCATGTCGACGACCGCGCCGCCCTCGGCCGGGATGGCCCCGCCGAAGAACCCGGTGCCGGCGCCGCGCGGGGTCAGCGGGACGTTGCCCTTCTGGGCGAACCGGGTGAGCTCGAGCAGTTCGCCACGGTCCTTGGGCATGACGACCGCGCCAGGCGTCCGCTTGATCAACGCGTCCACGTTGCTGGGGAACGAGCTGACGTCCCGGGCGTAGGCCTGGCAGACGACGGGATCGTCGCTGGCGTAGGTCCGTTCACCCCGGACGCGGGCGCGATGTTCGCCCTCGCGGACCCTGTTGAAGACCCACCGTAGCTCCTTGGCCTGGCCCTCGGTGAGAGGGTCGGTCAGGGGAGAGTAGCGCTGGTTGGCCTTCGTCGGATGCATCAAGAGGTCGAGGAGGTCCATCTGAGCCCTCGCGGCGGCAAAGTAGTGGTCCTATAAAACGTTCAAGGCCTGGTCCTCGCCGCAGGACCCGCACCACGAACGGGATCCATACGGTACCTGACACCCGTCAACCGCCCCAAGGCGGGTACGCGAGCACGCTATAGGCGGGACCCTGGGTCGTGACCGAAAGGAACGTGGATCCATCTGGGCCAAGCTGGAGGTCGGTCGGGGTATCCTGGCTCCCTGAGGGACCCGCGTAACGGGCGCTCCACTGAGTCACGCCGTCCTGGGCGTCGTAGGTTTGGATGAGGACATCGGTGGGCCTGAGGGGTTGGTGGCCCCCGAGCGCAACGACCGGTGTACGCATCTGCCATCCCAGCCCGGTGGCGGTGACCCGCTCCCCATCATCGGAGACCTCGATGTTGGTACCCTGGACCTCTCCATAGGGGTGGGCTTGCATCGTGCCCGCCCAACGGTGGGTCCCGTCCTCTGGCTCGAACGCCTGGACAAGCCCAGGGATGTGATCGACCGTGGCCGCGAAGGTCCTGACAGCCATGTAGACGCCGGTATCACCTGGACCGACGGCCAGGTCCACGGCTTGGCCGCCCCCCGCCGTCAGCCTCTCTGGGAAGGACTCCCACAGCGGTTGACCGGTCTCAGCGTCGTAGGCTCCCACCGTCCCCACCGTGTCCAGATCGGTATCCTGCTCTCTAGTCGCCTCGGTCGTCGACGGGGTCCGCGTGTACCCTGCTCCAGCAGCATACACGGTGTCTCCATCCTCTGAGGTTTCTACAGCCCTGAACCAGGCAGGCCGCTCGAAGCCGGCTGTCACGGTGGTCCAGAGCGGTTCCCCGGATGCCGTATCGAAAGCAAGGAGGGCGCCATGAGGCCAGAGGGATGCATTGTGCGTGGTGGCCGCGATGAAGGCACGGTCTCCTGCAGGGTCCATGTTGAAGGATGCTGGGCGCACCTCCTGATCGTCGATCGTCTCGACATCGGTCCGCCATAGGCGTTGGCCCCCGTCGGCACCGTGGCCCAGTAGGATCGTATCCCAACCATCGCCATCACCATCCTGGGAGGCCAAGGCAACGAGCACCGGGCCTCCGGCGGATGCCACGCCGATGCCGATAGGGCTTCGGTTCCCCAGGGTGGTGGAGCGCTCGGCCCAACGGATCGTCCCGTCGTCCGCATCGATGCGGAGGATGGTGAGCTCACCGTCCTGCCCTGGTGTGAGGACGTGCCCGACCGCGAACACGGCAGACCGGCTGGGGTCGACCGCCAGATCAGCGACGGCACCGTTCCCGCCTGGATCCCGGAAGGTCGTCTGCCAAGCCACGTGACCCGTCTCGATCTCGACCGCCGTGACCGCCATGGCGCTACCATCTTCGACATCGTGGGATCCACCGACGAAGGCCAGGCCGATGTCAGGGGCGAGGATCAAAGCGGTCTCCTCGCCGACGTAGGTACTGCTGTATGGTTGACGACCATCGATCCTCACCTCCCACGCATGACAACGGGCCGTGATCTCGTACACCGGCCCGGGTGTCGTCGGGTGTGAGACGGCTGGATCTTCTGGCATCGCCTCTGATTCCCTAGGACCAGCTGAAACATCCGGCGGGAACGCGGCCACCACGAACAACACCGCGACCCCGATCCCTACGAGCCTGCGAAGCGAGCTGTTGTCCCAAGCCTCTGAGATGGTGGGATCCCCGAACCCCTCATCAGCGACGAGCGGAACATATAGCTCTTCTCGTGACGTTGGGTTCGGGACCCTCCCTAGAGACCCGCCGATCCGGCAAGCTTGCCCTTATGGGTGAACCGGAGGTCACCCATCCCGCCCTCCCGTGGCCTCCGTTACGCACCGTTGAGCTCCTTGGCATCCTTCACCCGCGCTACGTTCGAAGGTACATCAGCAAGCTCTCCAACCCCTCCAACCCGACGACCTTGGCCAGGGCCGGGATCGTCACCACGGCCCCGATGTCGCTCTGCAGGCGCTGTAGGCCCTCCTGGTGCTCGCGGGCCAGGCGGGCGTAGTGCTCGAGCAGGGCCCGGCGTTCCTCCTGGTCGGCCGAGCCGGCAAGCGGCGGGTAGACCCTGTTGGCCAGCACCGTGTCCACCGGGAACCCGAGCTCGGCCATGTCGGTGGCCAGGGCGATGGCCTCGCTCACCGAGCCCTGGTCGGGCCTGCACACCATGCTGTACCCGGTCCTCGAGCCGTCCTCGAGCAGGGTCTCCATGGTCTCGACCCGGCCCTGCATCTCGTAGAACATCTCCTCGAAGTGGAGCATGAAGTCGGAGAGGGTGTCCAGGTACTCCCGGCTGGTCCACTTGGAGAGGACCTTGGCCATGCGTCCGCCGGCCACGCTGAACAACCGCCCGGGTTTGAAGACGAGCTGGGTCAAGCCGGACTCGAAGACACGCTGGAGGCGCTCGTTGACCGTCAGGAAGTCCAGGGCGTGCTTGCCGGGCGGCGTGTCGACGATGATGAGATCGTACGTGTCGGCGACGTGGTACTCGTGGAGCAGGCCCATGGCGGCGAACTCCTCGCTGCCGACCATGGCACTGGACAGCTGCTGGTAGAGGGGCGAGTCGAAGATGGTGTGCAGCTTCTCGGGGCTGGGTGCGTAGGCCGAGACCAGGTCGTCGAGGGCCTGCTTGGTGTCGACCATGACCGCGTCCAGGTTGTCCCGGACGTTGCTGACCTCGTGGCCAAGCTCCAAGCCCAGGGCTGAGGCCAGGCGCTTGGCCGGGTCGATGGTGACCACCAGCGTCTTGCGGTCCCTGGCGGCGACCAGGCCCAGGGCGGCCGAGAGGGTGGTCTTGCCCACACCGCCGGGTCCGACCACGGCCAGGACATCTCGCTCGTGGATCAGCCGGTCGAGCCGCTGCCGGCCGTCGCGGCTCATGGCAACCCCTCCTCGGGGAAGCCCTCCAGGAACGGGGCGGCCTCGGGGGCGACCTGGGCCCGGCCGGGTAGGCTGGGCACGATCCGGGTCTCCAGGTCCGTGTCCTCGAGCTTGGCCAGCCAGGCCTCGGCCTCCTTCCGCTGGGCGGCCATCAAGGCCAGGGCGTCGTCGGGGCCCAGGCTCCAGCCCTGCCGGTCGGGCCCGGGCGCGGGGATCTTATCGGGCAGCGGCCCCGTCTCGAGGGGGACCGGCGGAGGCATCCGGTTGATCACCAGGCCGGCCACCGGGAAGCCTTGCTCGTCTAGGGTGTCGGCCAGCTCGGTGACCTCCAGGGTCGGCAGCTCCTCGGGCAGGGCCACCAGGACGATCTGGGTCTTGGACGGGTCGTGGAGCATCTCGTCGATGTTGCGCAACCGGGCGGCGACCTTCCCGGTGAGCACGGTCTCGAGCTTCTTGGGCGCCTCCAGGAAGTGGACGCCGTGGCCTGTGGCCGGCCCGTCGAGGATGACGTGGTCCTTGCGCCGGTCCAGGAACCCGTAGAGGAAGTTGAGCACGGCAGCCTCCTTGATGCCGGGCGCGACCTCGAGCAGGGACTCGTAGGCCGGATGCCGGACCAGGGTCCGGGTCAGGGGACCCAGCGGGATCAGCCGGACCATGGCGTCCTCGATGATCTGGTAGGGATCGAGGACCCGGGTGGAGAGGTTGGTGACCCGCTGGTCGGGCACGTCGGTGGTCGGGTCGGCGTGCAACAGGGCGGTGGGTTGGTGGTTGGCGCGGTCCAGGGCCATGGCTCGCGCGACGGTGGTGCGGCCGGTGCCGCCTTTCCCCATGAGGATCGTGACCCGGGCCACAGCGAGACGTGAAGGGGTCGTGGTTTTTGACACCCACGCTGTTGTCCCGCTATGGCAGGCATCCCGATGCGCGGTCCGTGGCCGTCGTTCGACGAGATGGCTTGGCAACCGGTCCGTCCGGGTGCCCGGGAGAAAGAGCTGGTGGCCGGCGACCGGCGGGTCCGGCTCTTGGAGCTGGAAGGGGGCTTCACCGAGGAGGGGTGGTGCCACCACGAGCACTTCGGGATCGTGCTCGAGGGACGGGTCTACCTCGAGCTGCCGGAGGGAGAGACGGTGCTCGAGGCCGGCGACCCGATCACGCTGCCCTCCGACGAGCACCATCGGCACAAGGCCAAGGTCCCCGAGGATCGTCACGTGCGCCTGTTCCTGGTCGAGCCTGTGGTATGACGGGCCGTGGAGCACACCGCTTTTGAGCCGGGTCGTGTTGCAGGGGGCGTGGACCCTGGCCGCCTGGCACGCTGGCTCCGCCGACGCTGGCTGCTTGCCCTGGTGCTCCTGATCGACCTGGGCGGTGTGCTCTACGGGTTCTACTACTACCTGCCCCAGTTCGGCGCCACCCCGGTCTGGCTGTGGCCCCTGGTGCCGGACAGCCCCCTGGCGGTGATGCTCCTGGGCGTCGCGCTGAGCCTGGTCCTTCTGGAGCGGTCCAACCCGACGATGAACCTGATCGGCGCGGCCACCATGATCAAGGTCGGCGTGTGGACGGCGGTGATCCTGGCCTGGTTCCCCGACCACTTCGGGTTCCAGTTCCTCCCCAGCGGCCTGGATTGCACCGGGACCGGGTTCGATGTCCGGTGTGCCGACCTGAACACGTGGCTCTTCTACCTGCACCTGGCCATGGCCGCCGAAGCGATCCTGGTCGCCGATCTGCTCCCCACCGAGCCCAAGCCCTACCTGTGGGTCGGCGCGAGCTACCTGGCCATCGATGTGATCGACTACGCCTTCCCGGCCGACCACCTGGGCCGGGGCTGCGACGGGATCTTCCCGTACACGGTCCCCTGCGATCACCTGTTCTCGACGTTCCTCGTGACCGCCCTGTTGACCGTGCTGGCCGTGGCCGGGCTCTATGCGTTATCGAGGATCTCCAGCCAGCCGGCCGACCCGCCCGGTTAGATCTCGTCGTCCTCAAGCCCTCTGAGCCGCCACCAGGCCACGGGCAAGGCGGCGGCCTTGAGCACCGGTTCGACCAGGTCGAACCAGTGGCGCTGGACCTGCGGGAAGCTGGCCTTGGCGCGATCGCCCAAGCGGTCGTTCTTCAGGTAGGCCATGGCCCCGCCGACGTTGTAGCGGAACTGCTTCTTGGCCAGCTTGGCATGGGAGTCCAGGGCGGTGAGATCGTGGTGCACCCAGGCCTCGTCGACCAGTCGGCCTTGGAACCCGGCGGCCTCGGCGCGCAGCGCCAGGTCCCAGTCCTCGCCGCCGCGGTCCAGGCGCTCGTCGAACCCGCCGACCTCGTCGAAGACCCGCCGGTGCCAGGCGCTGTTGCCCATGGGGATCCGGGTCGCATCCCGGCGGGCCGCTTCGTAGAGCCGGGCCTCCTTGATCGCCATGATCTCCAGGCTGGCCTCGGGCTGGGTGGGCCCGCCGGTCCAGTCAGCTTGCCCGGCCTCGATGGGGGCCACCAGGGTGGCAAGCCAGTGAGGTGGGGCGCGTTGGTCGGTATCCAGGAAGACGAGGACGTCCTCGTCGGCGGCCTCGAGGGCCAGGTTGCGGGCCCCGGCCACCGAGGCGTGGGCCTCGTGGACGATGTCGGCGTGGTGCTCTTCGGCGGTCGCGGCCAGCCACCGCCGGAAGGCCACGTCGACCGAGCCGTCGGCGATCAGGACAGCGTCAGCCGCGCGCTCCTGGGCCTCCAGGCTCTCCAGGGTCGTCTCGATGCGCTTGTCCTCGTAGCTGGTGACGATGACGACCGTCGAGAGCTCGCTCAAGGCACCACCTCTTCGTACAGGGCCTCGAGCTCGTCGAGGATCGTCTCCCAGTCGTAGCGCTGGACGATCTCGGCGTTCCGGCTGGCATCGATCCCAGTGACCTGAGCGATCGCCTTGGCGAAGCCCTCGGGCGTGGTGGCCGTCTCGACCACGGCGTCCTGCTCGACCAGCTCCGGGACCACGCCGACCGGTTGGGCCACCACCGGCTTGCCGCAGGCCATGGCCTCCAGGTAGGTCAGCCCGAACCCCTCGTTGTCCGAGGCGCTGGCGTGGACGCTGCAGGCGTGGTAGAGGGAGACAAGATCCCCGTCCTCGACCGGGCCCAAGAGGTGCACGCGCTCGGCCACGCCGGCCTTCTTGGCCCGCTGACGGATCTCGTCGTCTCGGTCTTTGGTCGGCCCGGCGCAGACCAGGTGGTGCTCGGGCAGCTCACCCAGGGCGTCGACCAGCATCTCGACGTGCTTGTGGGGCCACAGACCCCCGACGTACAGGATCAGCGGCGGACCGTCGGGCAGCTCGAGCCGCTCGAGCACGTCGCCGGCCTGGCCCTTGGCCCAGCGGTCGACCTCGACCCCGTTGGGCACGACCCGGAGGTGGTCGCGGACCTCGTCGCCGGCCAAGGCCACCGCCCGTTCGACATCCCCCTTGGTCAGGAGCATGACCCGGGCTGCCCGCTTCAGCGACAACGGCTCGACGGTCCGGTAGTAGACCAGGTGGCGCGGGTGGGCCGAGCCGATGTCGGTGAACTCGGTGGGCGCGTAGATCCAGCGCGGCGCGATGTGATCGAAGGGGATCAGGCCCAGGTGGGTCCAGACCTTGGAGTGGTAGGTCATCACCACGTCCCAGCGATCGGCCTCCATGCCCTTGCGGATCCAGCGCCGGTAGTCGACCAGGCCGGCCGGTGTCGTCTCGAAGCCCTTGACCGGGATACCATCCACGGTGTTGCCCCGATCGGGGTGGGCCTTGGTGACCACCTCGACCTGGTGGCCACGCTCGGCCAGGCCCGTGGACAGGCGGTGGACGACCTGCTCGGACCCGCCGACGCTGGGCGGGTAGGCGTGGACGGCGTGGAGCACGCGCACGGTCCAGGGTCACGGCGGCAGGGTTGAAAAGGCGTGTGGAAGGGGTCCCGAAGCGCCAACGAAGGGGACCTGAACCACGGAGGCACAGGGGACAAGAGAGGCCGGAGGACCAGGGACCCACCGCTAAAGAAGGACGCCCGGGGACCGGGTGATCTCGCTGGCAAGGGGTCGCTGCGGCAGCCATGTTGCCCGCCGGGCATCTCCCGAGGAGGTCCCTCCATCCCTTCTGGCCACGACATCTGCGCCGTTCCTTGCCCCCGTGCCTCCGTGGTTCCCCCTCCGATCCCGACGAGGCCGTAACCTTCTTCCCCACCACCCGCCGTGGGCCGATGGTGGCCGCCCCACGGACCCGCGTGAACGTCAGCGAGACCGTCGCCACCTGGGAGCGCATCGCTGAGAGCTTCAGCGAGACCCGGAACCGGCCCTGGGATCAGGTGCTGGACTTCCTGGACGCGCTCCCGACCGAGTGCACGCTCTTGGACGTCGGCTGCGGGAACGGGCGCCACGCCGTGGTCGCCCAGAACAAGGGCATGCACGTCATCGGTGTGGACGCCTCGGCCGAGCTGGCCCACATCGCCGACCAACGCCTCTCAGAGAACCAGAGAAGCCGGCGCGCTGACGTGCTCAAGGGCTCGGCCATCGACCTGCCGCTTGCCCGCAACTCCGTCGACCACGCCCTGTTCATCGCCGCCCTGCACAACATCCCCGGCAGGGACCGTCGCGTCAGGGCGCTGCGGGAGGTCCGGCGGGTCATGCGGCCCCGGGGTATGGCGCTGATCACGGTCTGGGCCCGGTGGCAGGATCGGTTCGCCGATCACTACGTCAAGGAGCTCTTCCGGCACCTGCCGCGCAAGCTGGCCCACGGGGACGAGGCCGCCGAGTTCGGCGACATCCTGATCCCCTGGAAGGACCAGGCCATGCGGTTCTACCACCTGATGAGCCTGCGGGAGACGATCACCACCTGCAAGGCCGCCGGGTTCTTCCTCAAGGACGCCTGGAGCGAGAAGCTAGCCAGCCAGTGGCTACCGGACAACCACTTCGTCGTGGTCGAGAAGCCGCCGTCGGTGAAGGACGACGGCTCGGCCTGATCCTGTTCCCTGAACCTACAGCCGCCGTCCCCGCCGCAAGGCCTTAGACCCTGGCCAGGGTTGCGGGCTCGTGTCCGCGACACCGGCTGCCGGACCGACCAAGACGACCCCGTTGCACGACCGCCACGAGGCCCTGGGCGCCAAGTTCACCAACTTCTCAGGGTACGAGATGCCCTTGCAGTTCGAGGGCATCCTGGCCGAGCACCACGCCGTGCGGGATCACGCGGGGATCTTCGACGTCTCCCACATGAGCAACCTCGAGGTCCCCCACGACGAAGCACGGGCCCTCTCCCATGCCATCGGGGCTGATGTGACCCAGTTGACCGCCGGCAAGGCCCAGTACACCGTGTGCCTGAAGGGTGACGGCACGATCCTGGACGACCTGATCGTGTTCCACCTCCCCGACCGGTTCCACATCGTCCCCAACGCCGGCATGAACGAGACCATCGCCGCCTACCTGGAGAAGGCCGGCTGTAGCGTCGAGGACGTCACCCAGGAGACCTGCATCCTGGCCGTCCAAGGACCCCAAGCCCGCGCCATCGTGGAGAAGACGATGGACGAGGAGCACCTGGCAGACCGGTTCCAGACCCGTATGCTGCCCGGCGACAACGGGTTCGTGGCCGGGACGGGGTACACCGGCGAGGACGGCGTCGAGTTCATGGTTCCCGTCGAGACCGCCCACGGGCTCTGGGACGAGCTCACCGAGGCCGGGGTCGAGCCCGTCGGCCTGGGTGCCCGGGACACGCTGCGCCTGGAGATGGGCTACTGCCTGGCCGGCAACGAGTTCGACCCGCCGGTCACGCCGGTCGAGGCCGGCCTGATGTGGACCCTGGACATGGGCCACAGCTTCACCGGCCGCGACAAGGTCGAGACCCAGCGGGAAGCCGGGCCCACCACCACGCTCACCGGGATCCGGCTCACCGACAAGGGCATCCCCCGCCGAGGGTGCCAGGTCCTGCACGACGGCGAGGAGATCGGCCGCGTCTCCTCGGGCACGATGAGCCCGACGCTGGGGACCGGGATCGCGCTGGCCTACCTGGACCCGGCCCACGCCGAGCCCGAGACCCAGGTCCAGGTCGACGTGCGTGGCAAGGGGCTGGCGGGGGTCATAGAGGAGCCCCCGTTCGTGGACCGCTGAGCCGCTCGGCCGACAGAACCTTCAAGCAGGGAGCCGTGCTGCCTCCGAACATCGCGCTTGCACGGGCAAGCCATGGAGGAAGACAGGTGACCGAAGCCCCTGATGATCTCAAGTACACCAAGGAGCACGAGTGGGTCCGCGTCGAGGATGGCCAGGCCCGGGTCGGCATCACCGACTTCGCCCAGGACGAGCTGGGCGACGTCGTCTTCGTCGAGCTGCCGTTCACCGACGAGAGCTTCGAGGTCGGCGACGCCATGGTCGTCGTCGAGTCGGTGAAGAGCGTCTCCGATGTCTACGCGCCCGTCGACGGCGACATCGTCGAGGTCAACGACGAGCTCGAGGGCTCGCCGGAGCTCGTCAACGACGATCCCTACGGTGATGGCTGGATGGTCGTCCTCGACATCGAGGACGAGAGCCAGCTGGACGACCTGATGGACGCTGATGCGTACCGCAAGGTCCTCGCCCAGGACGCGTGAGATCGCATGACGCCTGGAGGCATGCTGAGATGAACATCGGGTCCGAGCAAGGCGTCGAGGCGATGTTGGACGAGGTCGGGCTGACCCCCGACCAGCTCTTCGCGGATGTCCCCGATCGGTTCCGGCGCCAGCTGGACCTGGCCCCTGGCCGAAGCGACCTGGAGGTCGAGGAGGGGGTCCGCTCCGAGCTCTCCCGGAACGTGACCATGACCGGACGCCCGGCGTTGTTGGGCGGCGGCAGCTATGCCCACTGGATCCCGCCGGAGACCCGGTACATGGCCACCCGGGGCGAGTTCCTGACCAGCTATACCCCCTACCAGTCGGAGATCAACCAGGGCCTGCTCACCGCCCTGTTCGAGTTCCAAACCCTGTCGGCCCGGTTGCTCGAGCTGGAGGTCGCCAACACCGGCGTCTACGACGGCGCCAGCGGGGCCGGCGAGGCCTGCTTGATGGCCCTGCGCGCCTCGCGCAGGACGGACACCATCCTGGTGCCCGAGCACCTGCCCACACAGCGCAAGAGCATCATCCACAACTACATCGTCGGCGCCGGCGGCACCCTGGAGACCGTACCCACCGACCCGGCCACCGGCACGGTCGACCTGTCGGCCCTGGAGACCCAGCTGTCCGACAGCGAGGCCGTGGCCGCTGTCCACGTGGAGAACCCGAACGTGTACGGCTGCCTGGAACCCATGGCCGAGATCGGCCAGCTGACCGACGAGCACGACGTCCTGTTCACCGCCCTGGTCCCCGAGGTCACCAGCCTGGGCCTGGTCCACGGGCCCGGGCATCACGGCGCCGACATCGCGGCCGCCGAGGGCCAACCCATGGCCCTGCCCCCCAGCTTCGGGGGACCGGCCCTGGGCCTGTTCGGTGCCACCGAGCGCTTGCTGCGCAAGATGCCCGGCCGGATCGCCGGCCAGACCGAGGATGCCGACGGTGAGACCGCCTACTGCCTGACCCTCCAGACCCGCGAGCAGCACATCCGCCGCTCGAGGGCCACCAGCAACATCTGCACCAACCAGTCCCTGCTCAGCGTGCTCTTCACCGCCAGCCTGGCCACCATGGGCGAGGCCGGCTTCCAACGCCTGGCCCGGACCAACGCCTCCAAGGCCCGCGGTCTGCGCCAGCGATTGACCGAGGCCGGTGCCGAGGTGCCCTACCTGGACACGCCCAGCTACAACGAGGTGTTCTTCCGGGTCGACGATCAGGACGCCTTCGTGGAGGCCTGCCGGCAGGCCCACGTCGACCCCGGGATCCCGGCCCAGCGCCTGCTCGGCCAGGGTCACGACGGGCTGATCGCGTGCGTCACCGAGCTGACCCCCGACTGGGCGATCGATGCGGTCGTCTCCGCGGCCAAGGAGGTCTCCTGAGGTGGACCCGGAGACCTACCGTCAGGCCCGCTGGCCCGAGCCCACCCTCTTCGACCTGGACCAGGGGCCCTCGCGCACCGAGCTGTTACCCGAGGATGGCGAGCACGGCCTCCCCGAGGAGCTCATCCGGGACGAGGTCGGCGTGCCCACGGTCATGCGCTCCCGGGTCACCCGGCACTTCACCCGCCTGGCCCAGATGACCTTCGGCATCGACAACGGGTCCTACCCGCTGGGCTCGTGCACCATGAAGTACAACGCCAAGCTCCCCGAGCTCTTGGCCCACGACGACGGCCTGCTCTGGAGCCACCCCCTGGCCGATCCCCAGGACGCCCAGGGCACCCTGGCCCTGCTCTGGGAACTCGAGCAGGCCCTGGTCGAGATCAGCGGCCTGGACGCCGCCAGCCTCCAACCGGCCGCCGGCGCCCAAGGCGAGTTCGTGGCCATGCGCATGGTCCACGACCACTTCGAGCACACCGGCGAACTGGGACCCGACACCCGGTGCGAGGTCATCGTCCCCGACAGCGCGCATGGCACCAACCCGGCCTCGGCGGCCATGGCTGGGTTCGAGGTCCTCGAGATCCCCAGCGGCGACGACGGGTGCGTGGACCTCCAAGCCCTGGAGGAGGCGCTGTCCGAAAGGACCGCCGCGTTCATGCTCACCAACCCGAACACCCTGGGCATCTTCGAGCAGCACGTCGAGAAGATCGCCGAGATGGTCCACGACCACGGGGCCAAGCTCTACTACGACGGCGCCAACCTCAACGCCATCCTGGGCGTCACCAACCCGGGGGCCATGGGGTTCGACGTGATGCACTTCAACGTCCACAAGACCTTCGCCACGCCCCACGGCGGTGGCGGGCCCGGGGCCGGCCCGGTGGCCTGCACCGAGGAGCTGGCCCCCTACCTGCCGGTCCCCCGGCTCACCCGTGAGGATGGAGCCAGCGGGCCCCGGTACGGCCTGGACTGGGAGGGCGACGCGCGGTCGATCGGGTCGGTCAAGGGCTTCCACGGGAACGTCGGCGTGCTGCTGCGCGCGCGTGCCTACATCAAGCTCCACGGGGCCGACGGGTTGTCCCGCAACACCAGGACGGCCGTGGCCAACGCCAACTACGTGCACCAGCGGATCCGGGACACCTTCGATGCCCCGGGCCAGGAGATCAAGAAGCACGAGTTCGTGGCCTCGGCCAAGCGGCTCAAGGAAGCCAAGGGCATCACGGCCATGGACGTGGCCAAGCGCCTGTTGGACTACGGCATCCACTCGCCCACGGTCTACTTCCCCCTCAACGTCGAGGAGGCCATCATGATCGAGCCCACCGAGACCGAGAGCCTCGAGGAGCTTGACCTCTTGGCCCAGGCGCTCAACCGGATCGCCGGGGAGGAGCCCGAGGTCGTCAAGCACGCCCCGCACAACACGGCCGTCGGCCGGGTCGACGAGGTCAAGGCCGCGCGCAACCCGGTGCTGACCTGGGACCAGGCGCAAGCTGAAGATCAGGCGTGAGGTCGAGCCCTTTCCGCTCGGGCCTTCACGCTGCCGCGGTCCGGGGACCTAAGCCTGCTCGTCGTCCTCATCCGGTGCTTGGGCCTCCTCCGCATCCTCCTCCCCATCGTCGGCGTCGGGTTCGACAGCCTCAGCCTCCGCGCCTTCTGGGAGGGGGGAGAGGTAGGGGATCCCGGTCTCGTCGTCCTCGAGGGCCTCGTACCCCTCTGGCAGGGTGACCGGGAAGGCATCCTCGGGTCGGCCGTCGGCGAAGAAGAACACGTACATCGACGCGTCCTCCTCCTCATCCTGGGCCACGGCGCAGTGCAGGACGAAGCCGTCCTGCTCGAAGGGCTCGGCCTCATCGTCGACCTTGGGATCGGCGATGCGGATCGCCCGGCCCTCGATGCCAGCTGCGACCTCATCGACGGTCTGCTGGGGCGGCTCGGCGGCCTCCAGGTTCTCGGGATCGATCGCCTGGGTCGCGGGTTCCTCGACGACCACCTCCTCCAAGAGACCGTCCGCCTCAGCGTCCGGGGTCGCGGCTTCCGGTTCGGCGGCCTCGGCGTGGCTCAAGGCCACAGCGTCCAGGGTCCCAGCTTCGACGACGGTGGTCCTGAGCTCCAGCTCCCGGGGCTCCTCGCCCTCGGCGCGGATGATCACCTGGGCGGCGCCGACGTCGCCCGGTTCGACCTGGTCCCGGCTGCGGACGATGACGTGGACCGTCTGGGAGGCCTTGGGCTCCAGCTCGATCTCGTCGACGGTCAGCAGGAGCTGCCAACCCTCGTCGACCTCCCCGGCGGCAAGCTCGATGGCCACGGGCCCGTCGGTCCTGTTGGTCATGACGACAGGGAAGCTGGTCCCTCCGCCGGGCTCGACCTCGCGCTCGGAGATCTTGGAGACCACCTCGAACCCGTCGGGGGCCGCGATGGCCAACAGATCGCCCCGTCCTCGCTCCTCGAGGAGGGCGGCGGCCTTCTGCTCAGCCATGACCTCGAGCTCCTCCTTGCGCATCTCGAGCTCGGCCTCCAGGTCCTTGTAGGCCACCCACAGCTTGCCCAGGCGCAGCCGGGAGCGTTCGTAGCGCTGACGCCAGTAGGCCGCCTCGGCCCGCTGGGTCACCTCGCTCGTGGTCTCCTCGCTTTCTGCTCGCGCGATCTCCTCCAGCGTGGGCGCCCGCTCGGTGCGGGCAGCAAGCTGTTGACGGAGCCGCTGGACGTCCTTGGAACCTGAATCGTTGCTCATGGTGACACCTCGATCGTGCTCGCCTGGGTCTCTGGGGTCTCAGCCGCATCCCGGCGCTCCTGCTCGTCCTCGGCCGCCAGGATGCGCCGCTCCAGCGCCGCGTCGACCTCGTCGATGACGTCCTCGGGGGGGACACGGAGGTCCACCGTGTCGAGGCGCTCCTCGACAGCGTCCAGGGGGAGCACCTCGTCCGGCGTGATCGCGAAGAGGAGCGAGCGCTCGCTCCCGTCGACCTCGAACCGGGCCCGGACGAGCTTACCGGTGGCCACCTCGTACAGGACCTCCTCTTCCAGGAGCTCCAGACCGCTGGCCACGGCAGGCTGGGCCTCGTCGGCGACCGGCTGGGCCGCCTCGACGACCCCGGCCTCGGTGGCCTCGACGGGTTCGGACCCGGCCTCGAGCAGGGCCAGGGCCACGGCGGCCACCAGCAGGGTCCCGTAGACCACCAGGCTGGTCGCGAACCAGACCGGGCCGAAGGAGTCGGTCGTGTAGAACATCAGGACGTTGACCAGGCCGTAGGCGGCGGTGATCGCCACCAGGACCCAGATCGTCCGCGCGCGGTTGGTCTCTGTGATCGTCATCATCGTCTCACGTTCCTCCCATCGGCCAGCGCTGGGCCACCAAGGCCGCGCCCACGACCGCTAGGCCCAGCGTCGTGCTCACGAAGAGCCGGGCCTCGTCCTCGTTGCCGGACAGCGGTCCGAACTCGTTGAGCGGGATCTGCTCGTCGTCGGTATCGTCGTCGGTATCATCGCCGGGAACGTCGTCGGTCCCATCCCCCGGTCCGCCATCCCCCGGACCAGAGGCGTTGGTTCCCCCAGCCCCGGACCCGGATCCGGATCCGGGGCCCAGGGCGGGGTCGCCGGGGCTGACGACGGTGAAGGTGGCGCTGGCGGTGTAGGTCTGGGGGGGCAGGGTGACCGTGCTCGTCACCTGGAAGTCGACCTCGTAGACCCCCAGGTCGGCCGGGGCCTGGTAGGGGAACAGGTGTTCTCGGGTGGTCTCCCCGATGAGCCGGGCCTGGACCATCGAGCCCTGGCGCTGGCAGACGGCGCGCTCGGTCCCATCGGGGGAGGTGAGCGTGCAGGTGACCTCCTCCTGGACCGACGCCTCGACCA
>CAZBKU010000006.1:0-789 GCA_964492585.1 uncultured Thermoplasmatales archaeon
TGCTGGCGCTGATCCCGAGCCTCGAGCGCCTCTTGGCCTTCGGTCCAGCCTGGCAAGAGCCCCTGTTGACCGGTCTGGTAGCAGCTGCAGGCTTGGCCGGCGTGTTCGTGGCCACCCAGGAGCGCCCGGCCACCGGTGGTATCATCACCGGTGTGGCCGGCATCATCCTGGCGATTCTCGGCCCGACGGCCCCCGGCATCCTGGCCGTCCTGGGCGGTACGCTGCTGTACGCAGCCAGCCAGGAGGAGGGTCCGGCCACCTACGACGGTGGCAGCGAGCAGGCCTCCACCTCCGAGCCTCCGGGCTGAGAGAGACCCGCTGGTGCCCGGGCAGCAAGGGCTTAAGTACCCCTCGGTGATGGGCGGCTTGCCGCATCCACGGGCGCCCGTGCGCTGTACCGTCCCGGCACCCCCGGCGTGGTCGCGGCAGGTGAACCAACCATGGCACAAGAGATCGAAGCCCTCGTCGATGGCGGCGAGGCCTCGGCCGGTCCCCCGCTGGGTCCGGCCCTGGGTCCCGCCGGCGTCAACGTGATGGAGGTCGTCCAGGCGATCAACGACAAGACCGAGTCCTACAAGGGCATGAAGGTCCCCGTCACCGTGATCGTCGAGGACGGCGAGTTCGAGATCAAGGTCGGCACCCCGCCGACCAGCGCGCTGATCTTCCAACAGATCGGTATCGAGAAGGGCAGCGGCATGCCCAACGTCGACAAGGTCGGCGACATCACCGTCGAGCAGGCCATCACCGTGGCCAAGCAGAAGCTCGACGACCTGCTCGGTGCCGACCTCA
>CAZBKU010000006.1:799-2903 GCA_964492585.1 uncultured Thermoplasmatales archaeon
CGAGGGCCAGACCAAGGAGGTCCTGGGGACCGCCCAGTCCATGGGGATCACCTGCGAGGGCAAGCCCATCCAGCGCGTCCAGCAGGAGATCTCCCGCGGTCGCCACGACGATACGTTCGAGGACGCTTAGGGCCATGGGCTTCCGGACCGGGGCCCGCCGCCTGACGGTCTTCTTGGCCGTTCTGACGGCGGTCTGGGTCCTTTTCTGGATCCTCAGCGGTGGCATCCCGCCGCCGGAAGGGCACGAGGGCGAGGTCCTGCTGATCGTCGGCGGACCCATCGTCCTGGCCTGGAGCCTCACCTTGGGATTGGCCTGGGTCATCCACGGCTTCCTCAGCGACAGCGCCGACGTCGTCGTCGAGGTCGTCCACCGCGACTGAACCGACCGCGCCTGGCCGCTGTCGGTCGACGTCCGGGGGACTTCTGGGACAGATCTGGGTGAAGGCCTATACGTCCCGAACCGCAGCCTAGGCTCGGATGCCCAGCGACCCGGTCACCGGCGCCATCGCCTTCGGCGCCGGCCTGTTGTCGTTCTTCGCCCCCTGTGTGCTGCCGGTGATCCCTGGCTACCTGGCCTTCGTGACCGGCGGGGCCGGGGCCAGCCGGCGGCGACGGTTGGCCCTGACCGGGGCCTTCGTGGTCGGGTTCTCGATCGCCTTCGTCATCCTTGGCCTCCTGATCGGGACCGTGGGCAACTCGATGGCCTTCCGGGCCGCCGAGACCTGGGTCCAACGCACCGGTGGGGCGCTCATCATCGTCTTCGGGCTCTACATGACCGGCCTGCTCAAGCTCCCCTTCCTGGATCGCGAGGTCCGCTTCCACGGCCAGGCGCCCACGTTCCTGGGACCCGTCACCGGCGCCCTGTTCCTCGGTGCGGCCTTCGGCGTCGGCTGGAGCCCCTGCGTGGGCCCGGTCTTCGGATCGATCTTGATCCTGGCCGGCGTGGGCGGCGGTACCCTCCAGGGCGGCCTGCTGCTTGGCGCGTACGCCGCCGGCCTGGCCATCCCGTTCCTGGCCCTGGGCGTGACCGCCGACAAGGGCGCCGAGTTCCTCGGCCGGCACCAGGCGGCCACGCGGTACGTGGAGATCGCCGGCGGCGTCATCCTGATCCTGCTCGGCATCTTCGTCTTCACCGGTGCGATCGCCCGGTTCACCAGCTACCTCCCGACGTTCTGAGAGGATCCCCATGGACGACAAACAACGTTCGATCGGTCTCGCCCTGGCCGTGATCGCCATCACGGCGGCCATCGTCTACATCGAGGCACCCTGGGACGAGGGGAGCACCGTGCCTCCCCCGCCCGAGGACGCACCAGCCTCGGCCCTGGAGAAGCCCGGCGCGCCGGACTTCCAGGGGGCCAAAGCCTGGGTCAACGGCGGACCCGTCGAGCTCACCCAGGAACGCGGCAACGTCGTCCTGGTCGATTTCTGGACGTACTCGTGCCGCAACTGCATCAACACCTTCCCCTACCTGCGCGCCTGGCACGATGCCTACGCCGACGACGGCCTGGTCATCGTCGGCGTCCACACCCCCGAGTTCCGGTTCGAGCGGGACGTCGACAACGTCCAGCAAGCCACCCAGCGCTACAACCTCACCTACCCTGTCGCCATCGACAACGGCTACGAGATCTGGAACGCCTACCACAACCGGTTCTGGCCGGCCAAGTACCTGATCGACCAGTACGGACGGATCCAGTACACCCACATCGGCGAGGGGGCCTACCAGGAGACCGAGGACGAGATCCGCCAGCTCCTGGAAGAGGCCGGTCACGAGCCCGGGCCACGGGCCCAGGTCGACAGCGATGCCGGCGGCATCCAGGCGGGTCAGACCCCCGAGCTCTTCGCCAGCCACCTCGACGGCCGCAAGCAGCACGCCATCGGCAACCCGGAGGGCTACCAGCCCGGGGAGACGGTCACCTACCGATCCCCCGGGACCATCGAGGAGGACAGGATCTACCTCTCGGGCACCTGGTTCAACCACGACGAGCACGTGCGCGCCGAGGGGGGGAACACCACCGTCCAGCTGAGCTTCCAGGCCGGCGGGGCCAACGTCGTGGCGAGCCCCGTCGAGGGCGCCTGCGTGCCCCTGCTGCTCGACGGGCGGATC